>JANMXI010000348.1:0-21517 GCA_031394735.1 Pseudomonadota bacterium
TTGAGCGTTCCGCGATAGTAGTGTCGCTCCACTCCCAGTGCGGCCATCAGACCGCCCAGGTTCAACGGCGCGCCGCCCTGGGTTTTGGTCGAGGTCGGCGGCGCTTCAAATCCAGCAAATATTCCACCTTCGTTGATCCCCATCACGAACGGCGTCTCGCCCTTGCTCTTGAGTGCGGTGAGTATCGAAGTGGAAGTTTGAATGAAGGTCTGGCCCGGAAACATGTCCGGGTCATCGGTGCCCCAAGAAAGATTGATGCGATTCGCGGCGGCGAGATCTTCCTTGCGTACGGCGCGCTTGAGCGAAAGAGGTTCCTTCAACAGATCGCTCGCTTTCTGATCGCCGGGGGCCGCAATCTTGAAGCTGAGAACGATGCGATCGGCAGTCACCTCGGACACGGAATACAACGTTTCGGTGTCGGCGACGGCCAGGGTACCGGTAGTGCCGGTGAGACCTGCATGAGTGACCATCGTAATCACCAAACCGCGCTGCAGAGGAATCGCCGCGCCGGCAAGCACCGGTGTCAAGGCGAGCAGCAGGCGCACGGCGCAGACGGATGCAGCGCGCATCAGTGGATCTCGCACATCTTGATGGGGGGATCGAGCAATTCTTGCGACAGATTGAAGATCTCACGCTTCGGACTGAGCGCGTCGGCGACTTTTTCCGATGCGGCAAACGGCAGCGGGATGACCTCGGTGTCGATGCCGACATGCCCGACCGCCGCGTAGGTGATGCGCTTGCACGGCGGTCCGAGGCCGCCGACCGCGGCGCCATTGGTCATGGTGATCACGTTTATCACATCCACGTATGCAACCGAGGATACGCCGATCAATCCCAACCCGAGTCCAAGCCGCGGCATTTGTACACCCAGGACCACTGCGGAGACTCCCAGGCTGAAGCCTTTGTAATCGCCGATGGAGGGCTTGTCGCCTTGGAATTGGGTCGAGTAAGAAGCCTTGGTTTCCTTATAGTCGAAACCGCCGTCACCCCGGAACGCCGTCTGGCCCTCGACTGTGATGGCTGCATTCTTGCCTGCCAGGCCCACCGTGACGGTGAAATCCGTGCCCACCTGCACCACGAACGGAACTCCGCCGACCGGAATCGGAATGTTGAAAGACACCGGCAGTTTCATCACCGGTATCTTAAAGTTCTCGCTGCCCGGCTTGCCGAGGCGGCCGAGGAATTGCGCATGCACCTTGCCGTTCAGATTTTTGAAATGGGTGCTGGCTGCGTCGACGTTGCCATTGGAGATCGTCAGGCTCTCCGCGATGTTGAATCCGTCCAGGTCCACTCGCGCACGCACGCGCGCATCGATGTTGTCGCTGGCCTCGTTCTTGTGCGCCTGCAGTTCCAGTGTGATGCCTTCAGCGCGGGCCTGATAGCCCACCGCGAACAGCCAGCCGTTCTTCTCGCCGCTGAACCCGTCGCCTATCATGCCCTCGTCGTACCACGCATCGTCCGCCGTGCCGGCGTCGTCCGGTGCGGGCGGTGCATCGCTGCTGCCGCCGGAGTCCGCGCCATTCAAGCTCGCGCGCAGGAAGCGCGGTGCTGAGGACCCGCGCAGAGCGCCGGTCGCAAGGTCGGGTGGAATGACGCGCTTGGCACGATAGTAGGCCGACAGGTTGACCGGCGTCTCAAACTCGATCTGTGCATTGGGGATGGCTTCGTTCAAGGTCACAGGCGTGGTGCGCACCAGCGTCACATCGCCGCGCGTCTCGAGGGATTGCACCTTGCGCACCGTGACGTCCCACACCCACAGGATGCTGCCCGGTTTGAGTTTGGCGACCGCCGGGTCATCGCTCGCGATGCCGATCACGCTGCCGTCGCGGCTGATGCTGTGCAAGCTTCGCAGCGCGGCGTCGCGATCGAATGCGACGGTGGCAGGCGACCACTCGAGCTTGAACCGCTTCGGCGTCACCTCGGTGACGCTGCGCAGGTAGGCACGCAGACCTTCGGTGTTGTTGCCATGCAAGGAACCGCCGACCCAGGATCCGGCGGCCGAAGAACTGACGGTAGCTGATGTACTGTCGGCCGCGGACGGCACCGGCACCGGCGGCGGGGCGGTCTTGCTGCAGCCCGCAACGCTCAGAATCACCAGCAGCCATGGCCGCGCGTGTTTCGATCTCACGGTTTCTCCCTTCTATCGAGGTTCCGACGGCGATTCGGAACGTATCACGTTCATGACCAAAATTGCAGATGGATGCAAAGCTCACCTATGATGAGGCAGGCTAGGCTGGGCGTGGGAGGGGCTATGCGTGACTTCAAGCGTGTGTGTTTGATTGCATCGTTCGGACTCGTGCTCGCGGCCTGTTCCAAACCTGGGTCTGATCCCGCACAGTCTGCGCCGGCCGCTAGCGTTGCGGACACGCATGAGACGGTGGCCGACGACGAGGAGGCGAAGGAGGGTGACCCGTGCAGCTTGCTGGAACCCAAGGAAGTGGAGGCCGTTTTGGGGCAGCCGCTGGGCACGCCGCCATTCGTTGACACCGCCAGCGATGCGCGCGACAAGGGCTGCCAATATGTAGGTAACGATTTGCAGGGTCTGTCCGTCGATGTCACCTGGTCCGGCGCCACCATGGTGTGGAAGATGTTCAGCATGGTGCAAGGTGCGCTGAATCAACATATGAAAGGCATGCTGAAACTTGCGGACGGCACCGAACTCGCCGGCGAATGGGACGAGGCGCGTGTGCAGGGGTGTTGTACGTTCATGGCGCTGCTCGGCGATCAGATCGTCGCGGTGAATGTCGCCGGTTCCAAGGCCGTCATCAAGGACGCAGCGGCGCTGGCGGATGCGGCGCTGAAGCGCATCGACAAGCCTCTGGCGATCCAAGGATTGGATAGTACATCCGCAGCCGCGAAGTTCTTCGCCGCGCATCGGCCCACACCGCGCGGCGCCTGCGATCTGGTCAGCCGCGCCGAGGCCGAAATCCTCGTCGGGCCGCTCGCAGGCGACCCCAAGTCGAACGGCAACACCTGTCACTATCCATTGCCTGCCACCAACAACCTCAACTGGTCAGTGGATCTGAATGTCCGCTGGGAAGGTGGGTATCGCGAATTGCGGGAGAGCGCCGACCTGTCGGACAACATAGCCGGCGGGTTCGGGCTCAAGGGGTCGAACCAACTTTCCGATGAACTCGTCAAGGTGCTGGGGCCGGTGAGCTGGGAGGCGATGCACCTGTCGGTCGGCGGTTTGAGCGCCGTGAAGAAAGATGTCCTGATCTCTGCCGACACGCGCACCAGCAAGAGTGGCGATGCCGTGAAGCTTGTTGCTCTGGCGATGAGCAAGATTTGAAAACAATCGCCGCGACCCGTTACGTCACGCCTTTGCGTGAGGGTGGCTCGTTGCCGGCCATCGTCGAAGCGGATGACGACGGTCTGTATGTGCTCAAGTTTCGCGGCGCCGGACAAGGCCCTCGGGCGCTGATCGCGGAACTGCTGGGCGGTGAGATCGCGCGCATGTTGGGGTTGCCGGTTCCCGAGATCGTGCTGATGGAGCTGGACCGCGATCTTGCGCGCACCGAGCCGGATGCGGAAGTGCAGAGTCTGATTCAAGCCAGCACGGGTCTGAATCTGGCGCTGGACTATCTGCCCGGCTCCATCAGCTTCGATCCTTTGATATGCAAACCCGATGAGTCGTTGGCCGCTGCAGTCGTGTGGTTCGATGCGTTCATCTGCAATGTTGACCGCACCGCCCGTAACGTCAACATGCTGATGTGGCATAACCGGCTGTGGCTCATCGACCATGGCGCAGCGCTGTATTTCCATCACGCCTGGAAGCAGGGCGAGGATCACAGCGCCACCGCATTTGCGCTCATTAAGGATCACGTTTTATTGGGGTTGGCCGGTACATTGCAGTCGGTGGATGCGGAGTTCAAGCAACGGTTGAAGCCCGAACGTCTGCGGGAGTTGGTGCAATCGATCCCCGAGAGTTGGCTGCCGGCAGACGCCGGATTCGACAGTAACAATGCGCAACGCGAGGCCTATTTGAATTTTTTTCTGAAACGTCTGGCGACCTCGGATATTTTTCTCAAGGAGGCGCTGCGTGCCCGTTCTGCACACGTATGACTATGCCGTCGTGCGGGTCGTGCCACGCGTGGAGCGTGGCGAGTTCATCAATGCGGGCATCATCCTGTCCTGCGACATCGAACGTTACCTTCGAGCGAGCATCGAATTGGATGAGATGGCGCTTCGGGCTCTCGATGACACGGTCGATATGCCTGCAGTGCGCACTGCACTCGCTGCCATTCCGACGATTTGCGGAGGCGGTGAAGGCGCCGGCCCGATCGGACGACTCAGCACCCGGGAGCGCTTTCATTGGCTGGTCGCGCCTCGCAGCACAATCGTTCAGACTTCACCCGTACACACGGGGCGTTGCGCCGATCTGGACGCCGCCGTGGAACATTTGTTGGGGCAGATGGTGCGGCGGACGCATCAAGGACGACGATAGTCAGCCATGAGTGAACTCCTCTCACATCGACATGTAGTTGCTTGTCGCTGGTTGATGGTGATGGGTCTGTTGTTGCCCGCGGTGTTTGCCTCATCGCAATCTTCTGCGCCCACGACCCCGCCCACGCCGGTGACAGTGACGGTGTCGGCGCCGGTGCCCGCGCCCACCTCTACTCCCGCGCCGACACCCGCACCCGCGTTGTCGCCCGCAGTCCCAACCAGTGCGGACGAGTTGTCGGAAATCCTGGTGCAAGCCGATGAGCCGCGGTTCGTCGCTCCGACGCGACGCGATCGTATTGGGCGCATCTGGGCACCGGTTTACATCAATCACAAAGGCCCTTATCGCCTGGTGTTGGACACCGGCGCGAGTCATTCGGCGGTCATGGCCAGTGTGGCACTCTCCTTGGGAATCCTGCCGGACCCGGGCGCCTACGTGCTGCTGCGAGGCGTCACCGGCAGTGCCAGCGTGCCGGTGATTCGCGTCGACAGCTTGCAGATCGGCGATCTGCTCATCGAACCCATCATGTTACCCATCGTTACCGATGCGCTGGGCGGCGCCGAAGGCATTCTGGGAACAGAAGGGCTGGTCGACAAACGCATCTTCATCGATTTTCGCAAAGATAGAATCCGCATCAACACGTCGCGTGGCGAGCGGGCGGCTTTCGGTTTCTTCACCGTGCCGGTCAAATTCTTACGTGGGAAATTGCTGGTGGTCGATGCCACGGTGGGCGAAGTGCATGCGAAGGCGATCATCGACACCGGCGGGCAGGCCACCATCGCCAATCGAGCTCTTTACGATGCGTTGACCCGGCGGCGCCATCGCATGAAATTGACTCGTGATGAAATTGTCGGTGCCACGCTTGACGTGCAACGGGGAGATACGAGCGATACGCCACCGATTCAGTTCGGCGCCATGCAGATCCGCGGCGCGCGCGTCACGTTCGGCGACATGCATATATTCGAGCATTGGGGTTTGACGACCGAGCCGGCGATGCTGATCGGCATGGATGCGCTGGGACTGGTCGATACGCTGATCATCGACTATCGCCGCCGCGAGTTGCAGATCAAACCACGCCGGGACTAGTGAATCGCGTTGGCCGGTTTGACCGCGAATGCGAACACCGCGCTTACGCGCTTTGCGCCATGACTTGCGAGTCGAAGCGCACCAGGCGATTGCGACCGGCGCGTTTTGCCGCGTAGACCGATCGGTCGGCGGCTTCGATGAGTTCGGCCACGCTACCGTACCGGCAGGTGTTGCCATGAGTGGCAAGTCCGAGCGATGCGGTTGTGGTGATGGTTCCACCGGATACGACGTGCGGCGTGCTGCGCAGCTTGGCGAGCAGCCGGTCGCAAACGATTGCCGCAGCGTCCATGGTGATGCCCGGCAGGACGATGACAAACTCTTCGCCGCCGTAGCGCGCGACACAGTCCGAGGTGCGTACGACGTCGAGGATCAACTTGGCCGTGCCGATCAGAACTGCATCGCCGGAGGGGTGTCCATAGGTGTCATTGACCAGCTTGAAGCGGTCCAGGTCTGCGAACACCACGCTCAAGGGTGAGCCGTCGCGGGTTGCAATGGCGAATTCGGCGGCAAGAATTTGATCCAGATGACCGCGATTGAACAGGCCCGTCAGCGGGTCGCGGCGGTGCTTGTCTTCCAGTTCCACGGTGCGCGCTTCGAGGTGATGCGAAGACTCCTGCAACTCACTCACCTGCGCGATTGCCTGCAGATTGCGGATCATCAGCAATTCGCGCGCCTGCTCGAGAATGCCGGTTGCCGCGTCCGGATCCACCAGCGTCGTGTCGAACAGTCGCGCGATCTCGGGAATTTCCGCGACGATGTTCGCCATGGTGTCGGCGAGGGATTCCGGCTCGACGCCCAGCCATTGCCGCGCGTGGTTTTTCAGCGAATCCAGATCGGTGAGCTTTTCGGCCGACATCAGGATGTCGACGCACGCTCCGCCGAGGGCGACGCAGCGTGCCGCGACACCTGCCGGCGTTTCGGCGGCTACGCGATCCGGCGCATGACTGTGCTCGACCGTGCGACACAGCAGTTCCGGCAATTTCCAATGGTCCAGCAGCCAAGCACCCAATCCGGCGTGATCGATGCCAAGTTTGGCCGATTCATAGATGGCCAAATCGTGATGGGAAGCGCCTTCCGGCAGTGAGCTGTAGAAATCCGACTGCACGCGATCGATGGCGAGCACGGCAATATCCTGCAGAAGCGCCGCCAGAAAGATGTCTTCGAGATTGGCGACGCGCTGGGCGGTTGCGAACGCGCGAGCGGCCGATGCGCCCAGAATGGCGCGACGCCAATAGCTGGTGTAGTCGATGCCGACGCTCTTGATCTTTTTGTAGGTTCCGACCAGCGAAAAGCTCAACGCCAGCGTGGTCGCGGCATTCAAGCCCAGCACCACCAGCGCCTGACGCAGGTTGTCGCTCTTGCGGCGCTTGGAGTAGATGGGAGAATTCGCCACGCGCAGAATTTTGGCGGCAAGCCCGGGGTCCTTGCTGATCGTGGCCGTCAATTTGACAATATCCACGTCAGGGTCGCCGGCCAACGCAATGATTTGTTGCGCGACGGCGGGAGGACTAGGGAAATTGACTGCTGTTTTGAGTTTTTCTTGCAGTTGTTGAAGCATCATTATTCCTAGGATCAAATCACCAGATAGTGTTTATCGACGATTTGTCAGGTTCCTTGAGGGTTTGGATGATCCTACAAGCGCGTTTTTTGTTCGACAGGTGGACGCTTGTGGGGTAAGACGTTGGAATATGTAAAGGGACTCTATATGGGTCAGGACACATCGACGGGGGAGAACAGAATGAAGCAGGCAGTTATCGCGTTTTGGGTGGCATTGATTCTCATGGCTGCGCACACGGCGCGAGCGGCGGATCAATGGATCAGCAATGCGCAACTCATCGACGGGCTGGTGAATTCCAAGGTACGCGCAGTGAATGTGCGCATCGCCGACGGGCGCATCGCGGAGATCACCGCCGCCGGCGCTCGCGCGGATGCGATCGATCTGCAAGGTGCTTATCTGCTGCCGGGATTCATCGATGCGCATGCGCATATCGAAGATCCGGCATCCGCCCGCCGTGCATTGCTCTCTGGCGTTACGACGGCACGCGTTCTGGGTGATGCCTACCTGAAGGGCGTGGCGACTCGTGACCTGGTGCGCGCCGGCTATGTGCAAGGACCCGAGATGTTGGTGTCCGCCGGTCACGTCCGGCCTCGGCTCGGCGAAGCGTTTATTTTGAGCTTTCCGCAATTCGGTCAGTATCTGGATGCACCGCTGCAGGGTGCTGACAATGTCACGGCCGTTGTCAAGGCGGTGGTGGCGCGCGGTGCCGACGTGATCAAAGTGGGCGCCAGCGAACGCGCAGGTCTTGCCTACACGGATCCGCGCCGGCAGGAATTGTCGTACGAGGAATTGCGAGCGGCCGTCCAGGAAGCAGCCAAGACTGGGCTGTTCGTGGCGGCGCATGCGCACGATCGTCACGGCGCGAACGCCGCGGTACGCGCCGGCGTACGCAGCATAGAGCACGGCACCTATCTGGACGATGAAACCCTGGCACTGATGCGCAAACAGGGCACGTTCTTCGTGCCGACGCTCGCCATCATGAGTCCGTTGGGTGATCCGCGCGGTGACAGCGCCGACGCCGTGGCCCTGCAATTGCGCACCACACAGATGATGCGTCCGCTTCGCGAAGCGGTCCGCAAGGCACGGGCCCTTGGCATCACGGTCGCGGCGGGCACCGACGGTTCCTATGGCGATGGGGATGATTCAGCGCGAGTGCGCCCCGGGCATGAGATTGCCGAACTGGTTGCCTGCGGCTACACGCCGCTGGAGGCGATCGCCGCGGCTACGCACAACTCGGCGCAAGTGTTGGGCATCGAGTCGCGCACCGGGAGCATCGCCGTCGGGCTGGAGGCCGATCTGCTGGTCGTGGATCGCGACCCGCGAGCCGATCTCACCACCTTGTTCGAACCCATGCTGGTCCTCACCAATGGCAAGGTCGTGTTGAACCGCTTGTCGCAGCGCTGAACCGGCGGCGTCGATCAGGGTTTGGCGGCTGCCGCCAGAATGAGTTTGGCGAGTCCGGCATAGTCGCCGTCAAAGTGGTGCCCGCCCTTGACCTTGACGATCGACACGCGAGTCGGATCGAGCTTGGGGCACAACGAGTCATCCTCATCCGCGCCGTAGATGCACAGCACCGGCATTCCGGTGATCCGGTTCACTTCGGGCAAGGTGGCGGGACCTGAATTGTCGTCTGAGATCCAGCTGCTCAGGTGAAACTCGAACAGCGCGTGTTCGGACATGCCCATGATGGCGGTCAGCGCAACTCGCGCGCGAGTAGGGGCGGGGAGGCGGTTCACGGCAAAGGGGAGAACATCTGCGCCTTGTGAATAGCCGATCAACAGCACCCGCGATTTCTGCAGATGAGCGAGGTAGTAGCGGATGATGCGGTCGGTATCGGCGGCAATTCCTTCCGGAGTGCGCGGAGTCCAGTAGTAACGCAGCGAATCCAGCCCGATCACTGGGATGCCCCTGGCCGTCAAGGCCGCCGCCACGTCTTCATCGAGGCCCGCCCAGCCGCCATCGCCCGACATGATCAGCGCAAAACTATCCGCAGTGGGCGTGCCCGCCAGCGCCGGAACATAGACCACCGGCAGATCGCCCAGCGCCGCAGGCGGCAGCGGCGCCGGTTTCACCGGATTTTGTGCTGCCAATTCATCGAACGCTGCCGTCAGTTGCACGTTGGCTGCCGGTGCTATGACCTGATCAGGATCGGTCTTGGGCACGGTCACGGTTTTGGCACCGGGCACGCGCGTGACGAAGGTGCGAACGTCGTCCGCCTTGCAACTTCGGTCGTTCTGCGCCTGCAGATTGATCCAGGGGTCGCCCACAGTGGAGGAGGGCAACACGGTCAGGTGATATTTGCGTCGAAGCGGTGTGAACTCGAAACCGGAACCTTTGCACGGTGGCTTACGCATCACGAGCGTTGGACAGAATCCCAAGGTCAGCGCGCCGGCAAAGGTGTCATGCGGAGCCTGCGCCAGAACTGAATAGGCCAACGTCGCGCCGCTCGCATATCCCATCAACACGGGCGGCAGATAGTTGGGCAATCGAAAGTAGGCCTGAATGAAGTGACTCAGGTTTTCCAGATCGCCGTCCGGGAACACGCATTGGCCGCCGTCCGTTGCCATTTCCGTTTTGAATTTTCGCGTATCGATGCCCGCGACCATTGCACCCTGTTTGACGAGTTGCTCGGCCAACCCCGCAAGACCCGCATTCCAGCCCTGATCACCTGATAGCAGCAGGACGACGGACATGGGCGTGCCGTTCGTCGTATAGACTATGAAGTCGCTGAAGCGGCCATGACTCATCCGTTTCAAGGCCGACGGTGCCGCCGGCCGTGATGAAGCTACATCGCCAGATGTCGGCGTCGCAGCGGACTCGTTCGGTATCGACAGCAGCAAGCCAAAGATCAGCAATAGCGCGGTCAACAGCCGCGCGAGTTCGACACATTTCATACACAAAGTGATGGACGCCCGAAGTTGAACGATGCCTGTGATGGTACGCGGGATGCACCGGGTTTAAAACCGGGTAAGCTTCACCGACGTTGCATTTCGTGCGATAGCTGTGGGTTCATTGAGCGGAGGTCGAATGATCAGACACTATTTTTCGCTTGGCGTCGCTGTTCTCGCGCTGGCTTGTGCCGGGGAGGCGATGGCACACGCAAAATTGCGCAGCTCCATTCCCGCCAATAATGCAGTGTTGGTCGAAGCGCCGCACTCGATCACACTGGCGTTCAACGAACCGGCGCAATTGACGAGGCTGGTGCTGGTCACCGCTGCGCACGAGATTGCACTCAAGTTCGATGCGGGCGCCAAGCCGGCGCGCAGCATCACGGTGGCAGCGCCGGCCCTGGCACCAGGAAAATACACCGTTAACTGGAGCGCCTTTTCACCGTCAGACGGTCATGTGATGAAAGGCTCTCTGGTCTTCACGCTCACCGCTGCGAAATAGCTGAGACGCGCGGCAACAGCTCTTGAATATCGGTGGCTGGGACTTGGCGTTGGTGTTCGCGAAGGCGATAGATTTTCCAGTGCTTTGTAATATGCGTCGCGTACTTTCATGAAGCGTGCGGACATGCTGTAGAGGCGAACTTCGCGACCTTCATCCTGCGCCAAGGCCCGATCGAGCAGGGCGCGCCCGACACACCCGTTGAGGTGATTAGGGGGCCTAACCACCTCAAACCTGCCAAACGTGAGCCTTTTCGCATTTCGCCGTGGCTCCGGTTAGGACTTCAAATGGTCGAGCTTGCGTGTTCAGGGATCGCGTGAAATCTGGCGTCGACGCAGCAGCCAATACGCAACCGGAATGATCAACATCGATAACAGGGGTGCGGTGATCATGCCACCCACCATTGGCGCCGCGATACGTTGCATGACCTCCGAGCCCGTTCCAGCGCTGAACATTATTGGAATCAATCCTGCAATGATCACGCTCACCGTCATCGCCTTCGGCCGGACGCGCAGCACCGCTCCTTCGCGGATGGACTCCAGCAGAAGCGCCGGCGTCGGAGCGTGGCCGGCGGCAATGCGTTCCTCCCAAGCTTGCTTGAGGTAAATGAGCATGATCACGCCAAACTCTGCGGCGACGCCGGCGAGGGCAATGAATCCCACAATAGTTGCCACCGAAATTGCGTGCCCGAGTAGATAGATCAACCAAAAGCCGCCGATCAGCGAGAAGGGAAGGGTTGCCATGATCAGGGCTGCTTCGTCGATACGACGAAAGGTGAGATACAGCAAGACGAAGATGATGAGCAAGGTAAATGGCACAACAATGATCAGCTTTGCCTTGGCGCGTTCCAGATACTCGAACTGGCCTGACCACGCGATCGAATAGCCGGCCGGAAGCATCACTGAATCTGAGACCGCCCTTTGCATATCATGAACGGCGGACTGCAGATCCCGTCCGCGAATGTCCACATAGACCCAGCCAGACAGGCGCGCGTTTTCGCTCCTCAGCATCGGGGGCCCGTCGGTCACGACAATGCGCGAGACCGTGCCGAGTGTGATTTGTGCGCCCGCTGCTGTGACCATTGGCAGTTGCCGGAGTTTTTCGACTGAATCGCGCAGTTCGCGCGGGTATCGAACGCTGATGGGGAATCGTTGTAGACCCTCGACCGTCTCGCCAATGGTCTCACCGCCGATCGCGGCGGTAATGACGCTCTGAACTTCGGCGATCGTCATCCCATAGCGCGCCGCAGCCGCGCGATCGATTTCAATTTCGATATAGCGGCCTCCGGTCAGCCGTTCTGCAAGTGCAGAGGTGACTCCGGGGACATTCTTGACCGCGTGCTCGATCTCACCGGCGACACGGTCGATCGCAGCAGGATCGGTCCCCGCGACCTTGATTCCCACCGGGCTTTTGATGCCGGTGGCCAGCATGTCAATTCGATTGCGAATGGGTGGCACGAAGATATTGGCAAGCCCCGGAATCTTGAGGGTCCGATCCATCTCCTCGACCAGCTTGTCCACGGTCATGCCAGGCCGCCACTGATCGCGAGGCTTGAACTGCACGGTGGTTTCGGCCATTTCCAACGGCGCCGGGTCTGTCGCCGTCTCGGCACGTCCCATTTTGCCGAAGACACGCGCGACCTCTGGAATGCTCATGAGGAGCCGATCACTTTGTTGGACGAGTTGCGCAGCCTTACCAGGTGATATTCCCGGCAATGCCGAGGGCATGAAGAGCAGATCCCCCTCATCCAGGGCCGGCATGAATTCCGCTCCCAATCGCCAAACGGGGTAGGCGGTCGCGGCCAGTAGCAGGAGTGCAACGCCGATGGCAGCGCGCGGCCGCGCCAGCACCGCGTCCAATGCGGGTCGATAAATGCGTATGAGAAACCGATTCAGCGGATTGGCGTCTTCCCGCGGAATGTGACCGCGAACAAGATAGCCCATCAATACCGGGATCAGCGTGATCGACAGGCCCGCCGCAGCGGCCATCGCGTAGGTCTTGGTGAAGGCAAGGGGCGCGATTAAGCGACCCTCTTGAGCTTCGAGTGCAAAGAGGGGCACGAACGACAACGCGATGATGAGCAAACTGAAAAACAAGGCCGGCCCGACCTGGGCGCTGGCATCTGCGATGAGTTTCCACCGGGTCGGGGCATCCAACTGCTGGCCGGCGTTCGAGGCATGCCAGGATTCCAGATGCTTGTGGACATTTTCTATCATCACCACCGAGGCATCGACCATGGCGCCGATAGCGATCGCGATGCCGCCCAAAGACATGATATTGGCGTTGATCCCCTGGTATCGCATGAGGATGAAGGCCGTGAGAACTCCCAACGGCAGTGCAATAATGGCGACCACTGCGGAACGCAAATGAAACAAAAATACGAAGCAGACCAGCGCGACGACAATGAACTCCTCGATCAGCTTGCGCGTCAGATTCGCAACGGCGCGATGGATGAGCTGTGAACGGTCGTAGGTTGGAACGATCTCAACACCGGCGGGCAGGCTCTTCTTGAGGATTTCCAATTTCGCTTTGACGGCAGCGATCGTTTCCAACGCATTCTTGCCCGAACGCATGACGATGACACCGCCGGTGACTTCGCCCTGACCATCCAATTCAGCGATACCTCGACGGCTTTCGGGTCCAATTTGCAGATGCGCCACGTCGGTGAGCATCACCGGTACGCCATTGGCGCCGGTGCGGATCAGTACCTGCCGGAAATCCTCCAAGTTGCGCAGGTAGCCGGTTGCGTGCACCACATACTCGGCTTCGGCCAGCTCTAAGACCGAACCGCCGGCTTCTTGATTGGAGGCGCGGATCGCATCGATCACTTGGCTCTGAGTAATGCCATAGGCGCGCAGGCGATCGGGGTCCAGGATGATCTGGTATTGCTTCACCAATCCGCCGATGGAGGCGACTTCGGCCACATTGGGGATGGTCTTGAGTTCGAATTTCAAGAACCAATCCTGCAGCGCACGCAGCTGAGCGAGATCGTGCTGCTTGGAGCGGTCCACCACGGCATATTCGTAGATCCAGCCCACACCGGTTGCATCGGGTCCTAGTGCGGTCTTTGCGCCGGGCGGTAATCGCGCCTGTACTTGATTGAGATATTCCAGCACGCGCGTTCGCGCCCAATAAGGGTCTGTGCCGTCCTCGAACAACACGTACACGAACGAATCCCCAAAGAACGAATATCCGCGTACTGTCTTCGCGCCGGGCACGGACAACATCGTGGTCGTGAGAGGGTAGGTGATCTGGTTTTCAACAATGCGGGGCGCTTGACCGGGATAGCTCGTGCGGATGATGACCTGGACGTCCGATAGATCAGGCAACGCATCCAGAGGTACGCGCAGCAGCGACCACACGCCCCAGGCGCACAACATGACGCTCGCCAGCAACACGAGAAATCGGTTTCCGATTGACCAACGGATCAAGGCGGCAATCATGGCTGCACCGCCGTGCTGGGTGCGCTGTTGCCGAGGCGATCGATGGTCGCGGTGAGACTGGCCTCTGAGTCGATGAGGAATTGTCCAGACAGTACGATCGATTGCCCGACCGCCAGTCCGGATAGAATCACGGTCTTGCCATCGACCTCAGCCCCGGTCGTCACGTTAGCAACGTCGAATGATCCATCATCGCGGGCGAGAATGACGACGGTGCGCTGACCGGTCGTGATGATCGCCTCGCTCGGCACCAGCAGTTGCTCGCCGCCGGGCGCGCCCAGCAGATCGAGTGTGACAAACATGCCGGGTGATAGCTTGGCGCTCGGATTGTCCACCACGGCGCGCACCGTGAGCGTACGCGAGGTGCTATCCACCTGGGGTAGCACGGCCTCGACCTTCCCGCGGAAGGTCAGACCGGGCCAACCGGTTGCGCGGGCGAAAATGGTGGACCCAATGGGGATCAAGTGACGTTGCGCTTCCGGAATTTGAGCGTTGATCCATACGCTGCGAAGTCCGTTGATTCGAAATAACGTCATCCCAGGGGCGAAGCTGGCGCCTTCGCGGATGCCCAGTTCCGTCACCACCCCGTCGATGGGCGCAAAGATGACGGTCGAGGCGCGCGGCGCTCGGGTGCGTTCGAGATCTGCAATGGCCGATTCGGGAACTCCTAGCAGCAGTAGCCGATGACGAGCAGCGGCGCGGATTGTGGTGGCGTATTCCGACGAATCAGCCAGTAGTACCGCAAACTCTTGTTCTGCCTGCAGCCATTCCGGTGAGGTAATCTCCGCGACAGGTTGTCCCCGATGGACGGTATCGAGCGCCGCTTTGGCGTACAGCCGGGTGACATAGCCGGTGACACGCGCTTGCACCAGTTCCACCAGATGCTCATCGAAGACGACATTGCCGACGGCCGCGAGCCGTGACTGGATCGCGGCCTTTTCCACCTTCCCCATGCGAATGCCGAGGTTCTGCACAACGTTACTGTTGATCTTCACGGCGCCGGCGGCGCTACCCTGATCGGCATAGACCGGGACAAGTTGCATGTCCATGAACGGCGACTTGCCGGGCTTGTCGAATTTTTGAGTGGGCACCATGGGGTCGTGCCAGTACAGAACCTTCGGTTCGCCGACCTTAACGACGGGTGCCGTGGCGGCGTTCGGCGTATGTCCCCACCAAGCACCAACGCCGATTCCAAGCGCGAGAGCGCCTACCGTGAATCCAATGGCAGTTGTTGATTTCATGGCGCGCTCCGCGGGTACTGCAGGTAACTCAAGAATGCCCAGACGCGACCTAATTGGCCGCGCAACTCCAGCGCCTGGACTTGGGTATTGATCTCGGCGGCGCGCGCGTCTAATACGGGTTTCAAGGTAGATTGTGCTGATTGAAAGGCCGACAAAGCGGCTTGCGCCTGGGCATGTGCAAGCGGCACGAGTTCAGTGTCGTAGGTTTTGACGCGTTCTTGCAGTGTTTGCCAATCGGAGAGCTGCTGCGACACTTCGGCGGAATGCATGCGCAGTTCCGACTCGCGCTCAGATTCGACTTTGCGCAATTCGGCGCGCTTGGAGGCGATGAGGGGGTCTTGTCGCCGCGCCGAAAACAAGGGTAATCCTACGCGAAATTCCAGCGTGACCATATCCGAGAACGGCCGGCCGCGATTTGAATAGTCCAGTTCGACGCTCCAATCGGGACGCTTGTCAGCTTGAGCCAGTGCAATGTCGGTGCGTGCGGCGTCGATCTGCCGATCGTAGGCGATCACCGATGCGTGGAAGTGCACGTTGGACTGTAGTTGTGCCGCGGCGACCGGCAACGATTCAAAATTCGGTGCTTGTGCGAGTGGCCGTTCAGCATCTGCCGGCACCCATCGCGCAAGATCCAGGCGCGCACGGCGTGACAGTTGTTCGGCGACTCGCACGCGATCTCGAAGTTCGATGAGCGCAGCCTGTGCGGCGTATGCATCGGCCGTAGACAATCGTCCGCTTGAAACTCCCGCGGTGGCAATACGTGCCTGCAGCTCCAGCGTCGGAATAAGCGCCTGAAAACGCCGCGCGGTCTCTTCGGCGATATAAGTGGCGATCCAACTTTGCGACGCTTGCCTCTTAACTTCCAATTCTGCCTGTTCCGTTTGAGCTTGTGACACTTGCACTTCGTCCCGTGCGCGCTGCGTTCTGAGTTCCCGCTTCTTCCGACGCGGAAACGCCTGCATCAGCCCAACCTTGCGCATCGTGAAGTCATCGCGGGACAGCGAATAGGCCAAATCACCCGTCACCGGCAGATCCTCGATGCCGACGATCAATTCGGGATCGGGCAATTGTCCGGCAGGAACGACCGTGGCGTCCGCCGCGTCGAGTTGTGCACGGCTTGCGCGAATCTCGGGTGATTGCGTCGCAGCCAGTTCAACAGTGGCCGACAGACTTAAGGGCGTGTCTTCCGATCGAGCCGCCATCGATGCCGACATCGTAAAAACCAGCACGAGAATACCGCTCTTGTTCATATTCGCTCCCTGGGCAATGCGAAACGCGAGAGCGAACGCAGCCCGGCGATGATTGAATCAATCGTAAAGCAGGTGGACCAAAGGTGGTCCGAGGTCGAGGCGGGGTTTAAAGGCGCAGGCGCCCGGTGCTCAGGTAAAGAGCAGACTGAGAGGGATTAAATGAAGGCAAACATTCAGCGGTCCGGAAACAGTGCTGATAACGATATGCGGCCTGCGACATCACGTCGGATGTAACTACCGACGGCGGGTCGTACAGCTTTACGTGATCTTGGTGCTCGTCCGAAGACCCGGCGATTACCAACGCGCTCGGGACGGCTATTCCGGAAACGCAACAAGCGACATCGAGATTCGCCTTTGCTGGCGATGACGTGTCGGGCGTGCAAGGTGCATTGGGTTCGTCTGGGCAGCAAGTGCCCGCCGGCTGTTGCGTCGCACACGCAATGGCGGGCAAGCCTGCAAAGAGCAGGCTCACGCAGAGAAGCGACAGGCTGGCAACGCGGGATAACATGATGATTATCGTCTTGGCTGAGTATCAGTTGACCGTTATGAGTTTGGCGAGTTCCGTAGACTATACCGGGAATCGAAGCCGGATATTGCAAAGCGGTCCTCACTCCGGTGCCACTGTTCGGGGCCTGCGGGCATGCCGGTCTAGTGCCGGTGGCGGTGGTCCAAGTCCGGATAGTGCGGGTGTATGTGAGTCATGGGCAAGTGGACGTGAGCGTGCGTATGCGGCTCGTCCGCTGAGACTCCCGGCAGGTGCTCATGGTGGTGATGAATGTCGTGGGAGTGTCGGTGTTCATGTTCGAGCAGGTCGTGTTGATGTTCGTGTTCGTGATGCTCGGTAATATGGATGTAAACTCCGATACCCATCAGCGCAGCGGCGCCGCTACGCCACCCGTCAAGACGACCAGCGCCAGCCATCCTAAATCCGCACGCTGCAGGCCCATCACAATGGCGTTTCGCCGAAGTAGCAGGAAAACGATACTCAATCCGACGCCGGATCCGGAGTAGAGCAACCCCGCCAGCAGCCACGGATCGATTCCGTTGCCCAGCAGCATTTTAGCGATGGGGGTGCTGGCTCCAAAGAGGGCGGCAGCAAGCATCGCTACAAGTGGACCCGAGTGTTTGGTAAGGACGCGGTCAAACAAGGCACTTTCCTCCGGCGACGCAGTCAATTCTGCAGCGTTGCGGTCGACAAGAACGATCTGTACTGATTCGCCATGTGCAATCTATGATAGCGCCCATGCAATCCTCGACGAAGCAGCTTTTGACCGGAGTGGTTGCGGCCGTCATTGCCTCGCTGTGCTGCGTCGCGCCGCTGGTGCTGCTCATGCTTGGAATCAGCGGTGCCTGGATCAGTCAGTTGACTGCGCTTGAACCGTACCGACCGATATTTATCGGGATCACTGCAATTTTCGTGGCTCTAGCCTTCCGGCAGTTGTACATCATTCCTGCTCAATGTGCGCCGGGCGAGGCCTGCACGAACCTGCAGCTACAACGTCGGCAGCGGCAGATCTTTTGGGTCGTCGTCGCGGTGCTCGCAGCGCTCATTACTTTCCCGTGGTACGCGTCCTACCTGTTCACATAGAGGAATTCACCATGCGACTTCTCCCTGTTTATTCGTTGTCTTTACTGGCCGCGCTTTTCGGCGCCCACATTGCGTTGGCTGCTCCCCCGCAGTCCGTCACTCTGGCGGTTGAGAATATGACCTGTGGCACGTGTCCCATCGTGGTTAAGAAAGCATTGCTGCGGGTCCAGGGCGTGAGTTCGACGACCGTCGATTTTGAGAAAAAAACGGCAACGATCACGTTCGACCCGGATAAGGCAACAACGGCGAACTTGACCACGGCAACCACCGAAGCGGGATTTCCGTCGAAGCTCGTCGCAAAACCGTGAGCGCAGTCATCCTTGAGTCTGAAATCACCTGTCCGAACTGCGGATTTGCGCGGCATGAAACAATGCCTACTGATGCCTGCCAGTATTTCTACGAATGCGTTAAATGCAGAACCCTGCTCAAGCCAAAGGCGGGTGACTGTTGCGTATTTTGCTCGTACGGTTCCGTCGCCTGTCCACCCATACAGCAGCAGCAAGCTTGTTGCCGCACGTAGCCGTCACCGGACCCTCAAAAACAACTCGTTTGGTTGAATCCTGACGGCAGGTGGAGAATCCGATGAAAGTTCGTGAGAGCGGAATTCCGGAAGAAGCCTATTGGGCAACCTTCTTCGATCCGGCGTGTACCTTGGATCGATTGATGGCCGACATTGTCGGCTCCGGCAACATCGTCGAGTTTGGCTGCGGATACGGCACGTTTACGGTGCCGGCGGCTCGCCGCACAACGGGGGTCATTGCTGCCCTGGATATCGACCCTGACATGGTCGATTGCGTTCAGAGTAAGGCGGAGTCGGACGGCTTGTTGAACGTCCAGGCCACGAGGTGTGATTTCGTCACCGATGGGACCGGGCTACCCGCCGCGTCGCAATCGCATGCGATGATTTTCAATCTGCTGCACCTTCCGCAACCCGTCACCTTGTTACAGGAAGCTCATCGGGTCCTAAATCCGGGTGGTGCGCTTTCGGTCATTCACTGGCGCAGCGATATCCTGACGCCCCGCGGTCCGTCCTTGGAGATTCGGCCAACTCCTGGTCAATGCGAAGCCTGGATGAAGGAAGCGGGCTTTCAGGATGTCGCGCAGGTGGGTATCCAAGATTGTTGCCCCTACCACTTCGGTTTGACGGGCCGACGCTGACGCTCGCTGACGACGAGACGACTGCAGTTTCGTTGGCACTGTGGCGAGGGGAGGGTATTGCCCCCAACCAAAATTTGAGTGAGAAGCGAGGATCGCTGTTTAGCGGTCCAAAACGTGCTTAGAAGACGCCACCGATGACCGCTACGCCGAGTGCGGCACTACCAATCAGGAAAATCCTCCGTCGGCCGAAAAGGTCACCAAGGCGCCCTCCAGTGATGAGGAAGACCGCATAGGCTGCGGCATATCCGGAGATTACAAGTTGCAGTTCTGCCGCGCTCGTATTAAGGCCGCCCTGAATGGACGGCAGGGCGACATTGACGATGAAGAAGTCCAGTGGACGTAGAAATGCTCCCACCAGCAGCACGCCGAATGCGAGCCGGACACAGCGGACCGCATTCTCAATGGCCAGATAGACTTCGCGATCACCATATTCGCCCGGCTCGTCGACAAGCCCCAGAGCGATCACGAAGTCCTTCGTTCCAAGAAGTTGTTCACCGACCAGTTCGTCGTAGCGATTGCAAAAAACCATGTACATGCTGAGGACACTATTAGCTTCGATAAACTGTGCGACATGCGATACGTCGAAACTAGGTTTGGAGGTGTTATCGCTGGCGTGAGCGAGCAGCTTTGGCAAAATCAGCCCAAGCAGCCGCATACCAGCGCCTGGTTGCCCAACTTCCAGCTGACATTGGATACGGTCGGCCAGACTGACATGGCGACGATACTGCCATCCCTCCTCGTCCGTCTCCAAGGAGAACGGTACAAGGTCAGGTCGCTTCCGGTTCCATTTGACATGCCCGCCCTAGAGGAAAGCCTCTACTGGCACAGACGCAACGACAACGATGCCGGTCACTTGTGGATGGCGAAAATGATCGAAGAGGTGGTGGAGCATCTGGTCATCTGAGTGCACGGAGACTTGATACGCCGCTTTTCACATTCTCCGTAATCTCGAATTGAACCGGCCGCTGTGTCTTTTGCTGCATGACTATCGCGCGAGCAGCGATTTGATCGCCGTGGGTGATGTCGCGAACGCGCAGCTGCACCAGGTCGCGGCCGCGCAATTTGCTGTCGATCGCCAAATTGAACAGTGCCAGCTCGCGCTTCCGATCCGCCAATTCAAGCCGAACACGAATCGCCCAAATTTCGCGAAGCTTGAGCGGCGCCTTTTGCCCGACCAACTTGCCCTTGTTCCAGGGAGAGAGACGACCAGAATTGACGGTGGGTGCCAACATGTTGAACTCCAATGTTTCGAAAAGGAGTCCGAAGATTGAAATTCAAACGATTCGGAGTATACCTACCAATCGGCAGAACCGCGTTCTACAATTTAACAGTTGTGAATTAGGCGTTGCCGGCGAAACGGCAAGGTTGACCCACAGTAGTCAGTTGCCAGCGACCGGTATCCGGGCGGCCCGCACGACCCCGCGACCGTTCCGCTAAGCAGCTTTTTCAGTTCCCGAGGCCCTTGACGACAAACGAACGCCACTTCGTTGACTTGTCGCGGATCGGTTTGAGGGCGGAAAATTCCGGCGACGAGTCAAACGCGAGCGCATCCTCGACAGTGGGAAACTGGACGATCCCGATCCACTTTGGCGGTTCGCCCGACAAAGAGACACCTTTCGCATGACGAGCCAAGAAGATGCGCGAGCTGTGTATCTTTGCATCACCTTTGATGAATTCTTCAAATCCAACGTCGTTCGTTATTTGGTATTCCACCACCAGATAAGCGGGCGGTTTAGCCTGTGCCCAAGCAAGTCCGACCCCGAACGCTCCGATTACCACACCACCAAGAACCGCCAGCAACAATTTCTTCTTCGAGTTCATGTGCATCCTTTGTCTTGGAATCCGGTCGGACAACTTTATATTCCTCGCGCGTTGTTACTCAAGTCGGAGCACCCCGGCCACGGCTTGCAGGTACGTATCCACGTGCTGCCACTTCCCGGTCTTATTGGTAGCGATTTGCCGGATTGATGCATTGATGAGCGAGGGCTCGCTACTCTGCGAATACTTCTTGCAGCGTAGTTAGAACATTAGAAAGGGTTTTGGTATTGACCGCACCGATCCGCTTGACCAGTCGGATCTTGTCAACTGCTCTGATTTGATCGAGCACGACCAGGCCCCTCTTTGCTGCGTGGGTAACTGGTACCCGGAAGGGCGCCAGGAAGCCCTTGCTGGTCATCGGAGCGACAATTACTGTGCGCAGATGTTCGTTGAGTTCCGAAGGAGAGACGATGACGCACGGCCGCGACTTCTTGATCTCACTTCCGACTGTTGGGTCAAGAGCCACGAGCCAGATCTCGCCGCGTTTCACCACTCAAGTTCCAGGTCTGCAGCGTTGGCAAAGTCCCCCATGAGGAGTTCATCCTCG
>JANMXI010000349.1:0-15076 GCA_031394735.1 Pseudomonadota bacterium
GAAATTGTTTAATCTCGCCACCAAGCGAGAGTTCTCAGCTTAACTCAAGGGGTGGTTGCCGGTTGCCCCGCCTCGACTCCCGGCCGAGGATTCGGCATGTCAGATCCCTTCGATGATTCTAAGATCTCTGACCGCGCCGTCACCCAGCGCCACCAGTGCGGCCTGATACGCCGGGCTGTCGTGCGCTGCCTGCGCCTGTTGCACGCTCGCGAATTCGATCAGCACCGTGCGCGCCAGACGACCGGCCTCGAAGGCCAGCGCCGCCGTCCCGCGCGCGAGAATGCGGCCACCCTCTGCCTCCAGCGCGGGACCGGCAAGGTTCGCGTAGGCAGCGAGCCGGTCGGGGTCCTTGATCTCGAGGTAGCAAGAAATCCAATACGCTTTGGCCATGTGCCTGGTTTCGAGGTGACGATATAGACCTTATTTTATCAGTGTTCGCGCGCTGTTCAACTTTATGAATCGGATTGTGGAGGGCAGCGGTATCGTCACCAGTTCTGACGTGCTTTCCGAACAACGGAACCGTCATATCTTGCTCAAGGATGACGTAACACCCTATCAAACCTTCGGTCGGATGCTCGGAATCATCGGCGAGCCCGTAGCGCCGCCATCGTAGAATTGCGCGCGGCGTGCGTCCATGCGCCGTCGTTGGCAACGGCTCGGATATCGCCGCGCACTACTCCACAGATCGTGCGTTACCTCGGTATTTCCCTCCTTTACGGCGTTCAGCTATTTCGCATCGTTGAGGGACCAGTCATAGGGCAGGTATTCAATTTCAAATTGTTGGTTCCGGATCACGTCTCGTTCTCGCGCGACATCTGCCAGGTCGTCGGCGTGTTGCCGCAGCAGAGAAGTCACGGACCCCGATGCTTGATGGCCTTTTGCGAAATCATCGTGGTACCAGCGAAAAATGGATGACACTTGAAGTTCCTGCTTCGTCGGATCGAACCGGTTGCGGGTTCGGTCCGACAGGAACCGGCGTAGCCCATCCTCCAATTGCTCCTCCAGATGAATTGCGGTGTACGCATCCTTTCTGAGCATCGGGCAGCCAACAGACGCGCATACGAGGGCAAAGTGAACGCGAGGCTCATCGAAGTGGCCGGGCGCTCGAATCATTGAGTGATCGATGAATTCAAGATCGTGCAGCGAGCCGAATAGATGATCGAACTTGATTTTCCACGGGGATTCAAAGATTGAGCCAAGATCCCGGATAGAGTGCAGGCTCGGGTATTTGGATAAGACAAGTGCGATTGTGTAAGCGTTATAGGCATTGATTAGAAAGGCGAGACGCTCGCGGCGGGGCCATGAGTTGTATTCGGCGGCTGTGACATTGGAAACCTCGTCTAGATAACTGTTGAGCTTGGCACGGTTTGCCAGCAGCCCGGCATACCGCACCCGTGACGAGAGACCGTCCGGCGCGACGACCACGTAATCGTGCAGAAGCGAATTCCATGAGGCGTGCGACTGGTCAAATCCGGCGTGAGCGATACCGCTCACGAGCAAGAGTGCAAACAGGAGAGTACATCGGTTCATATGGCGCCTGCGGCGTCTATCCGCGCCGCCAGGTATGAAATCGTTCGACCCATGCGAGTACGCGTTGTGGCGCATGCGCGCGGCGCCAGGCGCCGGCGGCATATTTGTTGGCTTCGGCCATGGTAGGGTAGACATGAATCGTTCCCAGTATCTTCTTCAGACCTATTCGATGCTTCATGGCAAGCACGAATTCCGCGATCAATTCACCGGCGTGCTGCCCGACAATGACAGCGCCGAGTATGGTGTCCTTTCCCGGGACGGTCAGGACCTTGACGAATCCATGCGCTTCTTCATCGGCAATGGCGCGATCCAGATCGTCTATAGAATACGTCGCTAGTTCATAGGCAATGCCCTTGTCGCGCGCTTCTCGCTCACTGAGTCCGACCCGGGCGATTTCGGGGTCGGTGAATGTTGCCCAAGGAATGACCGAATAGTCCGCCTTGAATTTCTTAAATGGGTCGAACAATGCGTTCACGGCGGCGTACCAGGATTGATGCGCCGCGGTATGCGTGAATTGATAGGGGCCGGCGACGTCGCCGGCGGCGTAGATATTCGGGAAGTTCGTCTGCAGAAAGGCGTTGGTATTGATCGTCTGGCTGGTTTCGACGCCGATCGATTCCAGTCCATAGCCGGTAAGGTTCGCCGTTCGACCAACTGCCAGCAGCAACGCGTCAAATTCGATTCGAATTTCATTTTCTGCCTGCGTCGCGATCAACGCCCGTTCCGAAGCAACTGTCTCGAATCGCACGGCCTTATGATTCAGGCGTACCTCGATGCCCTCGGATTGAAAGCGCTTTAGCAGGTAATCGGATACGTCCGTGTCTTCGCGCATCAGCAGACGCTCGGACCGAGCGACGACGGTCACCTTCGAACCTAGTCGGGAAAATGCCTGAGCCATCTCGCATGCGATCGGGCCGGCGCCCAGAATCAGCAGGCGACGCGGGAGTTCGCGCAGTCCCCAAATGGTATCGGT
Organism: Pseudomonadota bacterium; assembly: GCA_031394735.1. GTDB lineage: Bacteria > Pseudomonadota > Gammaproteobacteria > Steroidobacterales > Steroidobacteraceae > TMP-86. The sequence goes on from JANMXI010000349.1 coordinate 2,504, forward strand.
CGTCAGGCATTGAGTGTCTTCAAGACCATGGATCGACGGAACGGTCGGTCGTGAGCCGGTTGCGAGCACAAGACCGCGCGTCGTCAGTGTTCGTTGCGACCCATCGGCAGCAGTAATTTCTACTTCCCATGGCGTCTTGATTCGGGCTGTACCAAGAATTACCTCGACACCGAAGTCTGCGTATCGCTCCACAGAATCGTGAGGAGCCACGCTGTGAATGACTCGCTGCACGCGGTCCATCACGTCGGTGAACGAAAACCGGGCGGTTGCTTCGGCGATCCCAAATTCCGCGGCTCGATTGATGTGGGACAGTAGCTTCGCGGTTCGGATCAACGCCTTCGACGGGACGCAACCGGTGTTGAGGCAGTCGCCGCCCATGCGATCCTTCTCGATGAGGCTGACTTTTGCCTTGACCGCCGCCGCGATATAAGCGCTGACGAGGCCAGCGGAACCGGCTCCAATCACAATCAGATTGCGATCGAAACGCTGTGGCCGTGCCCATTGAGTGTGATGATGGCGACGATTAACCCTATCCAGAATCTTGCGTGTCAACAGCGGGAATAGACCGAGCAGCACAAAGGAGCCGATCAGACCCGGCGACAACAGTCCGTGAAGTGACTGCAGTGTCGCAAGATGGGTGCCGGCGTTAACGAATACAACCGTTGCAGCGAGCATGCCCAGTTGGCTCACCCAATAGAAGGTCCACGCAGGCATGGGAGTCAGGCCCATGAGCAGATTGATGATAAAGAACGGAAACAACGGAACCAGTCGCAACGTGAACAGGTAGAAGCTGCCATCCCGCTCGATTCCAGCATTTATAACCCCAAGTCGTTGGCCGAAACGTTGTTGAACCCAATCGCGCAACACAAAGCGAGCCATCAACAACGCGCCCGTCGCTCCAATGCTGGAGGCAAATGACACCAGCACAGTGCCCCAAACAAGGCCAAAGATCGCGCCGGCAGCGATGGTCATCAGCGAAGCGATTGGCAGTGATAAGGCTGAAACCGCGATGTCGATTAATAGGAACGACAGGCCCATCGCAATCGGGTGCGATTCGCGCTGTTGGTTGAGTTGCCCCTGCAGTTGCTGCAAATGATCCAGCGTCAATTGCTTCCCGGCGCCGGACCACAGGAAAGCAAGGATTGCCGCTGCAACGAGCAATATCGCGAGTAATTTCTGAAGATTTTTCATGGTCGGAACGTATTCAAGGCCGCGTAGGTCCGCTGCACCGCTGTTACGATGCACAGCGCTGCGAACAACCAGGCCAGGGTGGGAAACCAACGCGGGAACAGCGCCATGAGCACGAAAAAGATGATCGTCTCGGTTCCCTCCATGAGGCCGCCGGAATAGAAAAAAGACTTATGGCCACGGGCGTTGGTCTTGAGGCGTCGTTTGGCAGCGATGATCGCGAATGCCAGAAATGAGGTGCCGGACATGACGAATGAAGCGAGCAACGAGGCCGCCGGTAGGCCGTTTCGAGTGGGGTCGGCGAAGGCGAATCCCAAGGGTACTCCAACATAAAATGCATAGTCACAGATCGAGTCAAGGTATCCGCCAAAATCCGTTGCAGTCGTGCAGCGGGCAACGGCTCCGTCAAGACCATCAAGAACGCGCGATGCTAAGATCAGTGTGAAACCTGCGCCGTATGCTTGGCGACCAATCGCAATCGTCGCGGCGAGTCCGAACGCCAGTCCCATCAGCGTAACCCCGTTGGCGCTGGCACCCAGTTTGCAGGCAACCAATGCCATCCGTCGCAGCGGCGGGTCGATGATCGGTCGTAGGATTGCGTCTAACACCGATCTTCCGCTGGTGGCGCCAAATGAATTACGGCACCACCGGCCGCATGCGCGTCCCCTTCGTCATGGGTTACGAGCAAGCCGGGTATTTTACGGTCGGTGATGGCCGCAAAAACCTGCTGACGTACGCTCTGCCGCGTCGCTGCATCAAGCGATCCGAAAGGTTCGTCGAGGCATAGTGCGCGTGGTTCGGACAGCAGCACGCGCAGGAGTCCAACCCGTGTGCGTTGTCCGCCGGACAGCGTTGCGGGATCGCGGGATTCGAATCCTTGCAAACCGAATGCTTCCAGCGCCGCGGAAATTCGCTGCCGGCGTTCGCGCCAACCGGCGCTGGTTCTTCGCAGACCGAAAGCGAGATTGCTTTCCACGCTCAGGTGTGGAAAGAGCAGATCGTCTTGCTGCAGCAAGCCGATGCCTCGCTGTTCCGGTGGCAAGCGGGTCTGATCTTCCGCTGCGAGCAGCACTTGTCCTTCCGCTGTAAAAGCAGTTGGGAGAACGCCGCAAATGAATGACAGCAGGCTTGATTTGCCAATGCCGCTGGGTCCCAGGATCGAGCGGATTTCTCCCGGTCGAACGGTCAAATCCAGCGGCTCGAAGAGACGCCTTGAATTCAATGAGAGGCGGACGCTGACGAGCGTAAGCGGTCTCACGATGGCATGCCGCGACGATTGGCGAAGAGCAGGGCGCTGATTCCGATTGCGGCTCCCAGGGCCAGCAGCGGAGCCGCCATCTGCGCAGCGCCATACGACGCAGCCATGCGCAGATTTCCGGAGGACGCCGCTGCTGCGGCCTCCGTTGCAACAGTCGCGATCCGCCCGGCGCCGGCAAACTGGGTCGGAAGGTAGACCGCGGCGCTGACACTGAACGCCAACGCAGCCGCCAGCAGCGTGGGGCGTAGCATGAGCGGCAAAGTCACGGTGATCCAAGCGCGCAGCGGACTTGCACCCAGCAGCCGCGCCGCTTTCGGCAATCGTCGGTCGAGCGCGGTTCGCGCGCCGGCGAGCACACCCCAGGCGTAAGGTAATGCGAGCACCGTGTGACTCCAGATGACGGCGAAGAGGGTTCCGTCCCATCGCAATCGGACCAGCACGACTTGCCATCCGAATAAGAATGCGAGCTGCGGTATCAGCAGCGGCAGAAAAAGCAGGTAGGTCATGCGAATTCGAGCACCTTCGTCGTCGTGTAGAGCCTCGACTCCGGCCAGGGTAAGTGCCGTTACAACCAGGGCCGTCAGTGCGGCAACTTCCAGCGTCGTTGCAAATGCCGCACCGAGTCCGGGGGCCGCCGTGGTCCATTGCGAGTAAATAGCATGTTGCGGCAGTACGGCCGGAAATCGCCACATGCCGTTGAGCGCACGCAGAACGAGCGCAACGATTGACACCGCTCCAAGCGTTGTTATTCCAAACCAAGGTATGGCTGCGAGTCGTCGCCACGCAACATCGTTACGGCGGCGGTAACCGGATCGGGTGAACCTTGCTGCGAAAGTCCCGGCCAGCCGCGATCCGATGCGCCACAGTCCCAACGCGGCAAGCGACGTCGCCAGCAACAACAGTGCGCCGGCTGCCGCCGCATCACGCTGAGCGAGGTCTCCGGCCGAGAACCACTGCCATACGAGGTTTCCCAGCGTCGGTGGCATTTGCGGGCCCAGTGGAATCGCCATTTCAACGTTGGCCAAGCTGAATACCAGGACCGCGGCGATGGGGAGCCCGATCTGTCGCTGCAGCAATGGTGCGACGCCGACCAGCCACCCTTTGAGCCGACCGTAGCCGAGAATTCTTGCTTGTGTCAGCATGCGCTCGCTCGGTACCTGTGACAGAGCGCCGCCCAGCGCGAGGACCAGGAAGGGCGCTTCCTTGACGATCAGGCCGAGGATCAGCGACACGCCGGCTGGGTCTTGTACCGTCTGCCAGTCCGGGGGTACGGTCAACCCGGTCATCCAGGGCGAGAGCAAACGCAGAATGAGACCCGATGGTGATAACACCAGGGCGATCCCGATGGCCATCGCCAGGTGAGGCAGCGCGATCAGCGGCAGCACGATCGAGCGCAAGCGAATACTCCACTGGCCTGTCGCTGCGACCATCACGGTGAGATGAGCAATGACCAGGGATAATGCGGTCGCGGTAATACCCGTCCAAAGCGCGAGCGTGACGGACTGAGCTATCCCGGGCGTTGTCAGAACAGTTCTCCACCCTGCCCAATCAGAGCCGTTGGCGACCGATCCGCCAAGACCGGCAATGACCGGCAGGCCGCTCAACAGCACCAAAATGATGATCGCGAACGATTTCATTGAAGGCCGTAACGCCGCGACCATTCCCGCTGTAACGCGATCGTCCAACTGCCATGCGGCTCAAGGATCAGCGGACCCGTGGGCGGCGTCGCGGGTCCCCGTTGCAGCGCGGTGAATCGCCGTTGATCGATGATCGTCAATGAACTGATAGCGAGAACCGTCGGGTCACCCCAGACCGATTCATCGGCCTTGCGTGCCTGAGCCGCCGGGGAGAGCAGGAAATTTGCAACGACCATGGCGGAATTGGGGCTGCGGGCGTTAAACGGAATCGCGAGAAAATGGCTGTTTGCCAGGGCGCCTCCGGTGAATTGCGTGCCCCGTATGTTGGCGGGCAGTTCGCCTCGTCGCATCGCTCGATTCGCTTCAAATGGGTTGAATGCGAACGCCCAGTCCACCTCGCCACTTGCCAGCAGTTCGCGCAAGGCGGGACTGCTTGCCGGGTACAGGCGCCCATGGCGCCACAGGCTGGGTCGCCCGTGGTCCAGCCATTCCCATACGGGACGTGTGACGTCTTCGAAATCCGCGCCAACCGGCTTGGCCAGCCGCCCGCGGTCGTCGACCATCAGCACCAAGAGCTGTTTGAGGAAACTCGTGCCGATGAAATCCGGGGGTCTGGGATACGTAAAGCGGCCGGGGTGCGCCTGGATCCACGCGAGCAACGCACCGGGCTCGCGCGGCGGCGAACTCACCGCAGTTGAATCATAGAACAGAGAAAACTGAGCCGAGCCCCACGCGAGTTCGTACCCGTTGGTCGGCACCGTGAAATCGATCTGCGTCGTGGGATTGCCGCGCGAGTCAATCAATGCGGCGTTTGGCACGCGATCAGCCCAGGGTCCCCATAGCAGCCCGGCGTGCTTCAAGCTGGCAAAATTCTCACCGTTGATCCACAGCAGATCCGCTGAGCCGTCTGCGCGCCGTCCGGCCGCGCGTTCGGCGAGCACTCGCGTAACCGTCTCGGCAATGTCCGTCACCTTGACGTGGACGAGCGTGATACCAAATTCACGGCGTACTTCCTGCGCGACCCAACCAACATAGCGATTGATTGCCTCGTCGCCTGCCCAGGCATTGAAATAAACCGTCTGACCGCGCGCACTTGCTTCAATCGCCGGCCAGCGCGAATCCTCAGCTGCAAGGGCAGCCGACGTGCAGTCGAGCAGCAGAAGTGACAACGCCGCCAGCGCCCGACCGCGCCACCGGCTGGGTCTTCGACAGCCTCCGGAGCTGATTCGCGGGGTTTGACGGATCACACACATCCTCACAGGTCGGCCGCAGCTTCAGAACCAGTATCGCACGCCAAACTGGAACAGACGCGGTGCGCCGGCGTTGCGTTGTGTAAACGGCGTGCCGTAAATCTGGATCTGATTTGATTGGGTCGCCGAATTTGCGAAACCGGACAAATTCGTTGCATTGAACAGGTTGAACACGTCGGCCGACATTTCGAAGCGACCGTCGCGAACATGCGGTGCGTACCGCATGCCCAGATCCACCGTCTTTGACCAAGGCAGTCTGCCGCTGTTACGGCTGACGCCGGTTGCGCGGTCGGAATTTCCGAGGTAGGCATCCGAAAAGGACGCGCCGTCACCGTTCAGATCGGTCGTACCGTAAATCGCAGTATTGGGAATGAAGTTCACGGGCTGGCCCGACTGAAACAGACCGGCGACGCTCAGGGTCACAGTCTCGAACGGATATAGATACAGGATCGTGGAAACCACGTGACGCCGGTCGTTGACCGAAGGCCCCCATTCGTTGCCGAATTCATTCGAGTTTGACGCTCGAAAATTGATGTCGTCGGTATTGTTCGTCAGTCGCGACAGCGTGTACGCGATCCGGTAACCGTAGCGATCGTCAGCGCGATCTTTCTGCAATTGAAGTGTCAGAGCCTCGTACTTGGACTCACCGGCTGTTTCGGTGACGATGATTTTGCGCGCACCACCGGGAACGAGAGCGATCGGGCGGGTCGCATCTGCAGCCGCCACGCTACGTACCAGACCCAAGGATTCCGCCAGCGCGACGCGCTGAGCATCGCTGGGAAGGGACTCCAGCAGTGCAATGTTGGCGGGTGTCAGATTGGCAAGATCGGGGAGAAACGCCACCGGCGCGTTCAAATCGCGCAGCCGCAGCTGATGGTAGCCGTGCGCCAGAACCACGTCCGCGGAGGCGGTCAAATCACTCCGCGGCTGCCATTGAATGCCAGCCGACCATTGCACGGCGTAGGGATTTTGCAGACCCGATGGATTGAGGATACGTCGTTCGTTCGAAATCGCCGTGTCGCGCAGATCCGCCGCGCTCGCAGGCGTTGGACAGTTCAGGTAGCCCTGCGGGCAGGGCGGATTGACCGTCAGGTTGCCGTCGAATGTGACTCGATCCAGAGACGTATCAGCCGGCAGCAGACCTTTTGCGATCAGTTGGCTCAGCTGGGACTGAAAGGCCGGTGACGTCGTGTTCTGCTGTAACGCGTCTGACAGCACGGTGTACGGAATCCGGTCGTAGAAAAGCCCCGCACCGCCGCGCAGCGCCAGCGTTGGGCGTAACCGGTAGGCGACCGAGAATCGAGGCGCAATGTTGTCCTTCTCGGCGGACGATGCCCCTGCCTTCGACAGACTATCGTAGTCCCAGCGTAAGCCGGCCGTGAACGTCAGATTGGGAGAGACGCTATATTGGTCCTCTGCAAACAGTCCCAGCTGTGCTTGCGATTGTCCGAACCGGGCGAGACGCAATTCGACCGCGTAGTCGAGGACGGTGGCGGTCACGGGTATATCATTGACTCCGAGCGCCGCGCCGCGGCCCAGGGACTGCACCGCAGCGAGTTCAGCAGCATTGAGTTGCACCAAATAGTTGCCGGCGACATTGCCGCCACCCGCTAGCGCAAAGTGTGAATGCAGTGCGTCTGCGCCGACCTTGACGACATGCGGCCCATGAGACAAGGTCAGCTTCTGCTGCAATTGAAACGAGCGCTCGAACTCATCAAACACATACCCTGGATTGCCGACAACCGCGGCGGTTAGGCCATCGGGCGATTCAACCGTGACCTGCGGTCCGCTGCTGCCGAGTGGACGCCCGTAATTCCAACGGAACGTGGAATAGCCAAAGTTTGTCTCAGACGTCAAATCATGCCAGCGGTACACGGCGGAAGCCCCGAGCCGGTTGGAGAGCCGGTCCTGGACTGAACCGGCACTGGGGAAGGTCGCACCACCGTCCAATCCACCCCCCTGGCGCTGAATTTGAACATCGCCGCGATCCGCGAAAGCCGTAAGGTGCAATGCGTCGGAAACCTGATGGTCAATTTTTAGCGATGCCAGAACGGACCGATTTTGACCCGGAACCGTGGCATTGACGCCCAGGGCGGGCGAGGACAGCAGATTGTCCTTTCGATCGCGCGTGTACTCGACATTGGCAAATAGAAATGTACGGTCGCGCAGCAACGGTCCGCCGATGGAGAAGCCGCCCTGATCGCGATGGAAGCCGTCCTTGACGGAATTGCCTGAAAGGTCCCGGGTCGGATAGTCGGTTGATGAATCGAGCGGCCGGCCCGGACGCGTCAGGTAGAAGGCTTCGCCGCTCCAGTCGTTCGTGCCTGATTTGGTCGTTACGTTGACCACTCCATTGCCGGTCCGTCCGTATTCGGCCGAATAAGAGGCAGCAAGAACCGATACGTCGGCGATCGTGCCGGTCGACATTGGAAACTTAGGCCCACCGAGAAAGTTCTCATTGTTGTCCATACCGTCGATCAGATACTGGGCAAACAATCCGTTGGCGCCGTTGATCGAAATCGACGGAGCCTCTGGGAAAAACCCGGTCGCCGGCGCCACGTGCGGGAGCCGCATCAGTGCGTGCGACAGGTCGCGCGCCTCAATAGGCAGGTTCTGCAATTCACCGGCATGGAATCCCGACGCCACTTCACCATCGATCGCATTGATTTGCGTCGACCGACGGCTTGCTTTTACAACGATCGTGTCCAACCGGGTCACGGCGACCGACTTGGACTCGTTGGCTCGAAGCTGCAGATTGGTGGCGAGTTCCTCCCCGGCAATGCGAATCAGGTACCCACTACCGGCTGGCACGGCATCAAAGTGGGCACGACCCGTTGCTCCGGAAGCGGCGTCTCGCCGGAAGCCCGTATCATGGTTCCGCAGTTCAACGACGTCACCGACCGCCGGGCTGCCGTTGTCCCGCGTCACCAAAACATCGACGGTTGCAACCTGAGCCCGACACACTACCGGCGCCAAGAAAAGCGGCAACAGGCAGGTAAAACGACAAACCAAGCGCCCGATAAACTGAATTTCTCTCAATTTAACCCCATCCTCTCCCGGCCAATCACGTTTTGCCCTGCAAGTTCGATCAAGGGACCGCCCTCGATTGGGCTGCTCCACTGAGATAGTGGACGGGGTCCGGCGGCATTTTCTTACATCTTTGTGGAAACGGCCGCTTTTGCGGCCGATGTCGGAAAGCGCCTGAATGCTCGGGAGTTGTAAGATTGGCGGCGGCGTAGCCGTCTAACGACCATGTACCAACCATTTTGCGGTCGATGGCGGGCCGAAACTGCGGTAATGCGAGAGGCGTTTGAGTGTCGCGAAATACTGATGATCGAGGATGAACTGGTCGCGGTTCGCGCCGATTTGCTGCGCTTCGCACGATTGCAGCTGCGTGATGCGGATGTTGCAGAGGATGTCGTTCACGATGCGATCGAAGCGGCGTTGGCCAACACCGCCTCGTTTGCCGGGAGGGCATCCGTCAAAACCTGGGTTTTCGCAATTCTGAAGAACAAAATTATTGATTCACTGCGGAGCTCGAAGCGGACCCGGCCTTTTTCCAGCATGGCGGACGAGGAACCCGATTGGGAGCAGCAACTGGATCGGCTATTTTCTGAAAGTGGCCACTGGCGAATTGAAATGCGTCCCACCCGATGGCCGAATCCGGAAGAAAGTTTAGCTATCCGTGATTTCTGGGTGAGCTTCGAAGCCTGCCTGGACCACCTTCCGGAATCGGCCGCACGCGTTTTTATGATGCGCGAATTCCTGGGGCTCGACGCCCGCGAAATCTGCAGCCACCTCGGTCTGACGACCAGCAATTGTCACGTGATCCTTCACCGAACCCGCCTGCGGCTTAGGACATGCCTGGAAACCGGTTGGGCCAGGACCGGAGGCGCGCCGTGCTAACCTGTCGTAAGGCCACCGAGATCTGTTCGGCGGAATTGGACCGGCCGCTCATCTGGCGCGAACGCTTGGCTTTGAAGGTTCATCTGACGATGTGCAGCGGTTGCTCGAATTTCAGGGTGCATGTCAATCTGATGCGTCGCGCGATGAACACGTTTACGGAAGATCACTCAAAAACCGATCGACGCAGCGACCGTGATCGGCTGTAATTTGATCTGCCGCGAAATCCAGCGATGATTATGGTTGCGTCCGTCGATGAGAAGACCGTCAGGATCGGCGTGTTCGTCGGCGGCTTGTTGCTTCTGGCGCTATGGGAACGGATCACCGCGCTTGGGGGCCGGAAGGTGCCCCGCGTTACACGTTGGCCCGCGAATGTTGGCCTTACTGTCATCGATACGGCGTTATTGCGAGTGCTGTTTCCGGCCGGTGCCGTCGGCATTGCGATGTTTGCCGCGAAACGCGGGTTTGGCCTTTTCAACCTCGTCCCGTTGCCAAATTACGCAGTCGTCGTAATCGGGTTGATGCTGCTTGATCTGGTCATTTACTTTCAGCATCGAGTGTTTCACTCCGTTCGCTGGCTATGGCGGATTCACCGAGTGCACCATGCGGACCCCGAACTCGACGTCAGTACGGCGCTGCGATTTCATCCGGCGGAAGCCTTTCTGTCGATGCTGCTGAAGGCGTTCGTCGTACTCGTATTCGGGTTGCCGGCGGCGTGTGTGCTCATATTTGAAGTCGTATTAAATGCGGCGGCGATGTTCAACCACGCCAGCGTCCGGTTGCCGGGAACGACTGAGCGATGGGTAAATTGGCTGCTGGTGACACCTGAAATGCATCGTGTCCATCATTCCAAACGGTGGAATGAGGCTAATCGGAATTTCGGATTTAGCGTGTCGCTGTGGGACCGTATATTTCGCACCTACCGCGGCGCGCTGCATGGATTGGGAGATCCGCCGTCGGTTGGGCTTCCGGACGGACCGACATCGCCATCGCATACACAGTTCTGGGGTCTCCTAAGAATGCCGTGGGGCCGCGGGAGCGTCCGGAATTGAAATTAGAAAACGTTCTCCGGCACTGCATTTTGGGAGGAATTCCTCGCCGCTCCGCCGTCGTCGCGCTGATCGTCGGCTCGATTCTCAATCTGGTGAATCAGGGCGACAGACTTATTCGCGGCGAACACTTGGACATCCTCAAGATCTTGTTGACTTATTCGGTTCCGTATCTGGTGGCCACTTACGCTGCCGTGGCGGAACGGTTGCGCAGCGAACCACGCGCCGGCGCGCAACACAATTAGACCGACCGCGCAGTTGGCGTCGTGACGCCGGGAAGTTCAAACATGATCTCTGCCCAAAAGCGCCGTTGCACTACTGCAGGCAATCGCGCGTAAGCGATTGTAAAAATGTCCGAATTGCGGATTCAAATGCGTCTTGCAGGTTAACCACGCGATTGTGTCTGGACAGGCGCACTACCTGGACGCCGGTCGGCGCCGTGAGTCGTTGAACCGTAACGCTGACAATGGCTCGAGAGGGGGGCGGACACGAATGACCTTCCGAGAAAAAAGGCATTTCGGTGATGCGTGCAAATCCGGAGGTGAAGAACTGGATCACGGGTTGGTATTCTCAGTTCCGCTCCAACGGAATTTGTCGGCTAGAATCTCGATTGATGCGGAAACCAATTTTCCGAGAACTCAAATCAGCCCGGATTGGAAGGTCGGGTCGCTCGAACGAACCTCCCGCCGCAATCTTTGCCCAGTGTCCCGCTGGCGGTGCTGGTATATCCGATCGTCGACATACTTTCGTGAGTCCACGGTCTGATATTCCAAAGCGTTTGGCTAGGGTTGTTATCGGCTCGGACCAGATGAGTTCGTAGAGCTCCTGACGCGAGATCCTCCGAACCTTGGGTGGCTTTTGAGGTAGTGATTTCGCGGCAGCGAGATCCGCCGCAGCCGATTTGGTTTTTGGCTTGAAGTTGCCTGAAGCGATCTCCACGATCTTCTTGCCGTGTCGATCGAGCGCTTTATGCCGGTCCCCCGTTTGAAAGTACGCATACCCCGCAGTGGTTGCCTGATTCTTGTGGTTCAAGACAGCGCCGACGAGATGTAGAGACGCTCCGTCGCGGACGAGCCACGAGCCCACGGTTCTGCGCAGATCATGAATTCTCAAGTCCTTGAATCCCGTTTCCTCACGAACTCGACGCCACATCCGATCAATGTAGGCGAGGGGCTTGCCGGGCAGCTCACCGCAGATGATGTAAGGATTGTCGTGCAGGCGAGGAATGAGCTTCAGCCGGGCGATCGCGGCGCGGCCCAACGGCGTGAGCACCGCTTCGCCGTTCTTGGTCTTTCCGATGTAGAGCGTTTTGTTGTCCCAATCGATATCTGCCCACTTGGCGGCGAGAATTTCATTGCGCCGGACGCCGGTCAGCAACAGCAGCCACAGCGCGTGGCTGGCAAATTCGTTCGGGTCATTATTGATGGCCGCAGCCAAGATGGGCATTTCGGCCGGCGTCACGAACCGGCGCCGCCGGTGCTCCGCAAAGCGCACGATTTCGGTCCCGGGATTGCGCATGTCGTCGGGTACCAGACCGAGCTGGCGGCCGACGTTATACATTTTTCGGACGACGGAGACAAAGCGGTTGGCGGCGTAGGGGTGATCCTTGCCGAATTCCGCATGCACGATGGCCACGTCCGCCCTCGTGATGGAGGCTGCCAAGTGAGCCCCGAACCGGGGAATCAACAGCTGATTAAGGGCGGCCTCATCCTGCTTCCAGGTTCTTTTCTTGGGCTTTGCATGCCGCTCGAGGTAGAGCTCGGCCAGCTTCTTGACCGTCAGGGAGGCCCGCATCTCGTCGATATTCGACTGAGGGTCTTTGCCATCCGCCGCGGTTCCAAAGTACAGCCGCGCCTTGCGCCGGGCCTGTTCTAATGTGATCGTGTCTGATCGTCCCAAGTCGACAAGTCGCTTGCGCTTTTGAATGCGGTAGGCGCAGACGTAGCTGCCGCGGCCATTGGGGAATTTGCGAAGTCCGAAGCCAGGTAAGCCGACATCCCAATAAATGCATTGCGCCTTTTCTGCAGCGGCGCCAACATATTCAAGCGATCGGATGGTGTCTTGGCGAAGTTTTGCTTGTGGCATCAGGGAGTCGAACCAGTTGGGGAGTGACCAAAGAGTGACCAGATCAGATCGTACTGGGTGCTACTTGGGCGAAACAAGGCGTTGACCGATGATGATAAAACATTGAAAACGCTGAATAAACCGTACTCCAGCGTACTCAGTCGTAGAGCCGGGACGCGCTCTTAATCAATTGGTCGTAGGTTCGATCCCTACACGGCCCACCA
>JANMXI010000350.1:0-10114 GCA_031394735.1 Pseudomonadota bacterium
ATACATGCCGTGTCCCACTCGATGGCGGTGACCCGGGTTGATCGAACCCGCCGGATATCGAACCAACAACAAGACATGACCGGTTTGCGGGTCATGATGCAGGGGCTTCATGAAAAACGTTACGTGTTCCTGATGAACCTGGTTACGGGTCCAACCGAGCGTGTCGGGAATGACGGATCGGAAGCTGGTCTCGCCGCCGACAGGCCCTACCCGGCGCCAGAACTCCTTCAGCCACGACAGGCGTCGATGACGTGACGCTGACCATGCATTGGTCAAACCAAAGCCCAGTCCCAACCCCACGCCGATCGAACTTGGAGCGAACAGAAGACCATGCATTGCAATGACTCCTCAGGCTGAACTGCGCGCGCCTATCTGCGCGTGCAATACCCTGCAAAGGAGAATAAGAGGTTCAGAGTTCCATCTCAACGAGCATAATGCAGTCGGATGTCACGGACCTTACGGTTGGCTGACGATTGCTGTTTCGCGCTCCAATCTAAAGCGTTGTTGAGACCGGATTCGACTGCACACTCTCTGCGCTGCTGGCCGATATAGAAGAGATTGAGAAGTACCAGGTCCCCGAGGTCAGGCTGGTAAACGTATAGCTCGAGGCGCTCGCCCCGGAAACAGACACCGACTGATTCAGTGCACCGGCCGACGTGCCGTAATAAATCTTGTAACCGGTCAGATCCGTCAAAGTGCTGCCGTCCGTGTTCTTAGTCGGTGCCGTCCAATTCAAAACGACTGAGGTTGCGGTGGACGTCACGTTGATCGCAAATGCTAGTAACGACACCGAGTTGGTACCATCGCTCACGGCAATAACGATATTCGGATAGTTCGCCACCTGCGCAGAGCTCGGCGTGCCGCTCAATTGGCCCGTGGAGGTGCTGAATGTCGCCCACACCGGCTTGTTCTGAATGCTGAACGCCAGCGTCGCTCCGGCCACCGCGCTGGCCGTTGGCGTAAATGAATAGGCACTACCCGCCTTCACACTGGTTGCCGGTGATCCGGAAATGCTGGGCCCCACCGCGACATTCACGGACTTCGACAAGGTTCCGCCGGTCCCGGTGCACGCTAACGTATAGGTCTTGTTGGCACTGAGCGCACCGGTGGAAGCCGAACCACTCACCGTTTTACTACCCGTCCACGCGCCCGAGGCCGTGCAGGAGGTTGCATTCGTGGAACTCCACGTCAGCGTAGAACTGCCGCCGTTGCTCACCGTCATGGGGCTTGCCGTGAGGCTCACCGTCGGTGCGGGCGGATTGATAGCAACCGTTACGGCCTGCGACGCCGTGCCACCCGAGCCGGTGCAGGCCAGCGTGTAGGTCTTTGCGGTCGTTAGCGCGCCCGTGGATGCGGTACCGCTGACGGACTTGCTGCCGGTCCAGGCGCCCGAGGCCGTGCAGGATGTTGCATTAGTCGCGCTCCAGGTCAACGTGGCGCTGCCGCCGCTAGCCACACTGGCGGGACTGGCGGTGAAGTTCAACGTTGGCGGGGCAGCATCCACGGTCACCGTCACCGAATCCGATGCCGATCCGCCGGTGCCACTGCAGTTGAGCGTGTAGGTCTTGGTGGCGGTCAGCGAGCCGGTGGATGTCGAACCGCTTACTGATTTGCTCCCCGTCCACCCGCCGGAGGCCGTACAGGAACTGGCATTGGCCGCGCTCCAGTTCAACATTGAACTGGCGCCGCTTGCTACTGTGACCGGGCTCGCCAAAAGATCCACTGTCACACTTGCCGGTGTCGTCACCGTCACGGAGACGGATTGTTTGGCCGTGCCTCCCGGCCCCGTGCAGTTCAAAACATACGTCGCCGCAGCGCTCAGGGCTGCAGTCGGCTCCGTGCCGCTCGTTGCCTTGGAGCCGCTCCAGGAGCCTGAGGCGGTGCAGGAGGTGGCGTCAGTCGAACTCCACGTCAACGTGGCGCTGCTTCCGCTTACCACGGTACTTGGACTCACACTCAGGCTCACCGTGGGTATCGGAGCGACAACACCGACAGAGGTGCTCTGGGTGGCCGAGCCACCCGGACCGGCGCAATTGATCTTATAGGTGGTCGCCGCGTTGATGGGACCGACTGACTTCGATCCACTGGTGGCCAGCGCCCCGCTCCAGCCGCCGGAAGCCGTGCAGGATGCCGAATTGGACGAACTCCAGGTCAGCGTGGAATTAGCGCCCTTGGACACCGACTTCGGATTGGCCGACAACGTGACCGCTGGGGATGGAGCCTTCACGGTGACCGTGGCGGTTTGCGATGCCGTGCCGCCGGCGCCGCTGCAGCTCAAGGTGTAACTGGCATTCGAGGCGAGAGCACCAGAGCTTTGCGAGCCGCTGGTTGCTCTCGCTCCGCTCCAGGCGCCGGACGCAGTGCACCCAGCAGAATCCGTGGATGACCAAGTCAGCGTAGTGCTGTCGCCGTTCGCGATGGTGGAGGGCGAAGCGCTGAGACTCACGGTTGGCGCCGGGGAATTCGAGCCGCCACTGACAGTCACGGTGGCGGATTGACTGGCGGTTCCACCGGGTCCCGTACAGCTCAACGCGTAAGTCATCGAATCGCTCAACGCGCCGGTCGAGGCCGACCCACTCGTGGCGCGGTCACCGCTCCAACCATCGGATGCCGTGCAAGCGGAAGCATCGGTGCTGCTCCACGTAATCGTGGCGCTTTCGCCGCTGGCAATGGTACTGGGGCTGGCGCTCATGGTTACAGTGGGTACTACCGAGTCGACGGTTACGGTGATCGACTGGGTAGCTGTCCCACCGGTTCCCGTGCAGCTGAGATCGTAATCGGTGCTCGCAATCAGCGACCCGGTATCCTGGCTACCGCTCGGCGCCATCGCTCCGCTCCAGCCACCGGAGGCCGTACATTCGGTGGCATCCGTGCTGCTCCACGTGAGCGTTGAACTGTCGCCATGACCAACGGTGCTCGGTTGCGCCGTCAGCGTAATGGTCGGTTGCGCCGAACCCACGGAAACCACCACCACCTGTGAGGCATCGCCGCCGGGACCGGTGCAAACAAGTTTGAAATCCGTTGTATCGTTCAGAGCGCCAGTCTCGGCCGACCCAGTGGTCGACATGGCGCCGCTCCATCCGCCGCTCGCCTCACAAGAATTCGCGTTGTCCGCCGACCATTGAAGCGTCGCGCTTTGTCCCAGCTGCACTGAGCTGGGCGTCGCGGTCAACGTCACCAGCGGTGTCTGCTTGCTAGCGGTCGAACAACCTGCGACAGCAAACGTCACCACAATGCCCAGACAGGAGAGCCGGTGACGCACATGGTTCAAGCCAAGGTTGCGCGGGAAAAACAATTGCATGCTTTCAGATCCTAAGTCGAACGGCAGAGTCAGCGAGCAAATACAGTGCACATCTGCTGAGGTAAATTCCGTATTCGCGCAGCAACTTACAAGAGTTTTGCAATAACTCAAACTGTCGCCAAAGGCAAACGCACCTCACACATTCGATGCCTGCGCGGTTGAAGCAGGGTGATCGCAACTCGGACAGTTCAGGTAGTTTCTCAAGAGATTGGATAACTACACGTAGGATCAAGATTTACGATAGCAGTATTGGTCCGCTAAGAGTGCCTTGCGATACGCGCGACCCAACCGACGAAATAGTTATTGTTAAATGGCGGTGCAAGCGAAATTCCCTAAAATGCCGCGACCTTCCAGAAACTGGCTTGTATTGGCAGCCGTGGTGATCATGTTGGCGGTCATCTTTGCCAATGTTCCCAAGTCATCGCAGTTCTTGCATGTGCTGCACAAGACGGGACACCCCGTCGCATTCGCGGTGATGGCATGGATATTTCTTGTGCTACTGGAAAACTGGCGAGATGCGGGCCCCGATGCAGGACGCAGCCGCCATGCATGGGCGTTCGCTGCTGCGTTGGCCGCCGGCATCGCAACCGAGGTTGCTCAGGTTTTCGTACACCGCGGCGCCTCAGCCTTTGACGTGCTTCGCGACGCCTTGGGAGCTTTCGCAATGCTCACCTTGCTCGCAGGCGTTTCACAAAAACGCGCCGGCACCGCAACGACTCGCGTCGTGATCTTAATCACCGCCGGCGCGATGGCCGCAGCGGCCGCCGTATTTCCACTGCTCTGGTGCAGCGCCGCCTATCTCAACCGCGATGTGCGCTTTCCTTTGATTTGGCAGCCTTCGACGCCGCTGGATAATTACTTTGCTGAAATAGCCTCCAATTCGGTGGCCACAGGAACCCAAGACCTTATTACCGACAGCCTCGTGATCAATGAACCTTACCCCGACTGGAGGCATTTCTCCTCACTGGCCTTCGCGGTCACCAACCCTAACGACCAAGACTTGGTGTTGATCATCCGTGTGCATGACCAGATCCATGATTGGTCCAACGATGATCGGTTCAACCGTGCCGTTCGAGTTGCCGCACATAGTCGCGCGACAATCACGAACAGTTTGAACGACATCAGAGATGCACCCGCTAACCGCCAACTGAATCTTGCGCAGGTGGCCGGCGTCGCGATATTCACGGCCAACGAATCACACGGTGGTTTTTTTCAGGTTAACCGCATCTGGCTTGGGAGATAGCGAGTTGCGCGAGCAATTGCATGGCGGCGAGCTTCTCAAGCACGCCCCGCGGGGGAAATGTGCGTAAGACGATACGGCCGGCAGGAAACTACCCGGCCCCAAGAATACGCGAGCCCCCGTCCACCACCAGTGTATGACCCGCCAGTCCGGATGCGGCATCCGAAGCCAAGACCTGCGCCGCGGCCGCTACTTCGTCCAAGCTCGTCAACACGCCGCGCGGCGAACGCTGTGCGGCCTCCGTCAGACGCCGCTGCGCATCAGGAAGTACTTTCCAGGCATCTGTCGCAACGGTGCCAGGCGACAATACATTGACGCGAATGCCACGCGGAGCAAGTTCCACGGCCATCTGCCGACACAGAGATTCAAGTGCCGCCTTTGATGATCCGACCAACCCGTAGTGCATCATTGCGTGCTCGGCGCCTTCGGAGGACAACGCAATGACTGAGGATCCGGCAGTCAGCTTCGGCAACGTCGCCTGCACAATCGCCAGAAATGCCTTCACGTTTAGCGCGTAAGTAAAATCAAAATGCCGTCCGCTGAGCTGATCAATGGGTTTGTGAACGCCAGTTGCAGCGGCAAACACCAGCGCGGATAGAGTCTCGAAGCGCGCATTTACCACCTGCAGGATCTTTTCTCGCCCTTGGTCGGAACTCGCGTCACCACGGACAACCTCGACTCGCAGCGCCGCCGATGCTGCGGCGTCGGCGAACTGCTGCGCGGCCTCATCATCGCGTACGTAATTGACGACGACGTCTGCGCCGGCTGCCGCAAGTCGCATTGCAATGGCCCGCCCTATTCCGCGCGTGCCGCCGATGACCAGAGCGCGCTTGCCTTGCATCGAAAACAAATCTCGCGTCGCATCGCCTTCCATAATTCTCATCCTTTGATCAACGCTGCGATCCTGCCAAAAAGGACTCCAGAACATCGTCACGATAGTCAGGCGCAAACGACGCAAGCGGCGCAAACGCGAACATCAATTCGGCAGAACAGACTCGTTTTCCTTCGACCTCACCCTGTGCAGTCGAAACCGCGTATTCGTCTTCATTGCGTTCGATCTTCGCGCGCAGGCGGATCTGTTGCCCAGGCTTGACCCAGGATCGAAACTTCGCGTTTCGCACTTCGATGAGCATCGCATTCCCGCGCGGCAGGCGCTGGGCATTCAGGCACTTTCCCGCGGTCTGCGCCATCATCTCGGTCAACAGCACGCCGGGAACGACGGGAAAGCCGGGAAAGTGATCGCGGAATAATTCTTCCGAAGCTGCCAGACTCTTTTCAGCTTCAATGGAAACTCCGGGGTCCAACTTCACAATTCGGTCGACGAGCAAGAATCGCATCCAGCACTCAGTGCAGCGTATAGCCGCCGTCAATGATCAGATCCGATCCGGTCAGCCAGACATTGGCCGGATCGAGCATGAAAGCCGCAGCCCGTGCCACATCCTCAGGCCTGCCGGTTCCCAACGGATGCATGCCTGCAATGCGCGCCCATTGCTCCTCGCTCATGCGCGAGTTCTCCCCTTCAGTCATGGGCGTGCGAACAAAGCCCGGAGACAGGCAATTGACCCGCACCTTGCGCGGTGCGAGTTCCAACGCCATTGCCCGAGCAGCAGCCGTGATTGCGCCCTTGCTTGCGCAATACCCGATTTGCCCGGGCGCGCCTACGTGCGCATACACCGATGCCATCCATAAAATACTGCCGCCTGCCTCACTCAAAACATCCCTGCGCGCAAGTGTCCGCGCCAACTCGGCGCCGGCAATAAAATTGAGATCAAACATGGCGCGCAGGCGCTCCGGATTGCTTGCCGCCAGCGGCAGGGTTTGTACGATCCCGGCGCAATGACACAATCCATACAGTCGGCCGCGACGCGCAACCAACGCAGCAATACCTGGCAGGATTGATGCCGTGTCGGAAAGATCCAGCGGCAAAACTTCCGTGAGTGCAGGATTTGCGCACATCAGCGCAGTTTGCTTGAGTTGATCTTCGCGCCGACTCACCAGCACGACGCCTGCGCCACGGTGCGCCAACTCGATCGCTATGGCGCGGCCTATGCCGGAGGACGCGCCCGACACGATGATCCAACGTCCCTCAAAGCTGGATTTCTGCTCACTCATGCTCGTTCCACCTTCCCAGAATAATCTCCATGCATCATAGCCACATCGGACCTCAGGTCGACAATCGCCGAGCTCCACGAAAGACCCACCCCGTAGCCCAGCAGCATCACTCGACAATCTTTGCGCTCTATAGTCGGGAGCCCTTGGGTAAGTGCCAACGCAACTGAGGGTCCGCCGCAATTTCCGTATTGGTCGAGTACGAAGGGTACACGCTGTTCCGGCAAGGCACATTTCTTGGCCAGGTGCTTCATGATGAAACGATTGGATTGATGAAATAGAAACCAGTCGATGTCGTCCACCTTTAACTCGGAAAATTGCAAGGTTTCGTTGATCAACTTGGGCACGCGGCTCATCGTAAAATTAAAAATGCCGGCACCGTCCATTTCCAAATACCGTTCGCGCGGATTCTGCGGCTCTCGATCTCGAAAGGCGCCGCCTCGCAGTATCAGGCCATCGTAGCCGCTGCCATCTGTTTGCAGGCAAAAGAATCCCGCGGCTGTGGTCGGACTGGACTCCAGCGCCGTTGCCGATCCCGCATCGCCAAACAACAGCGTGGTCGCATGATCATCAGGACTAGTGAAACGACTCGGTGTTTCTCCATGCAGCATCAAAATGCGCTGCTGCCCCCCCGCTTTTAGCATGGTCGCGGCAATATACAGCCCGTACGGATAACCGGAGCAGCCCAATCCGATATCAAATGCGGCGCATTGATCTGAAAGCCCCAGCCACTTATGCACTAGGCAGCTGGATGAGGGGAGAAAATAATCCGGGGTTTGGGTAACCAGGATAAGGCCAGTGATTGATTCACGTGCCCACCCTAATTGCGACAACAACCGCTCGGCGGCTTCAAAGCACAGGTCCGCTGAGGTCACGCCGGCGTCAACGACACGGCGATACTTCACGCCCGCCATCGCGACGACCTTGCGAACCTCGTCCACGCCGTAGTCCTTGCCACACTCCATATTGTCGACGGCGCGCGGCGGAACACAGGTGCTGACACCGGCAATTCGGAAACCGTCGATGCGAGCAAAGCTCATTTGAAGTTCCCCGGCGACAGTGGTGCGACCAATACTGGAGCGGCATGCAAATAAGCCGTCGTGCTGCGTTTGGCACGAATCGTTGCATATTTCTGTTCCGCAACCGCCACCTCACAGCCCAGCGCAGCCGCCAGCTCCGACGCGCTTCGTCCTTCATTGAGATGCCAGAGCGCCAGGTCCATTTGCGGGTAAGGTAGCCCGAAATAGAACTCGTCTTGACCTTGCGCCAGGCTGAAGGTGTCGGTCGTGGGCGTGGTAGTCGTCAAGGACTCCGGTAGACCCAGAAATTTCGCCATCGCATAAACCTGCGTCTTGTAAAGATGCGCAATGGGCTTCACATCCGCTGCACCGTCGCCGTTCTTGACGAAAAATCCCTGATCGTATTCGAGGCGGTTAGGAGTGCCGACCACCGCGTAATTCAACCGATCGGCATGAAAATACTCCAAGGTCTTGCGCACGCGCTGCTTGAAATTGGTCGCGGCTACGATTTGCAGATAGTCAATCAAGTTCAGGCGTTGATCGTAGCTTTTTCCCGCGGGATCCTGCGCGACGATTCGCGAAATTGCCACCCGGCCGCCCATTGCCTCTGTGATCACCAGCTTAAATTTCCAGTCATCCTCGAAACCCGGCAACACTCGACGCAACACTTCGTCCTGACTTCCATAGCAACCAATCGCCGCAAGTGTTGGCGAGATGTCTTGCAGTACATGGTGAATTCCCAGGTGGTCAACAAGCAACTTTCCAAGATGCGTACTGCTGCTTGCAGAATCGCGCTCCGGCAGCAACAGTCCGAAAACCTTTTCCTTTCCCAGCGCTCGAACTGCCAACGCCGCGCAAACGGAACTGTCGATGCCTCCTGACATAGCCACGACTAGCCCACGACGGCGCAGCTGATTGAACGTGATGTCGCGAAGCCGAATACTGATACGTTCAGCCTCAGCAGCACAATCCAGTTCAGGAAGTCTTTTCATTTGCGGTCTTAAGCGCTTTGTGCGCCCATTTTCCGGCCAAGAAATTCTACGATGTTGTCTATCGACTCCAAGTTATCCGGAACCATCTCATCATCCGCAACCTTCACCCCAAACGCCGACTCAATGAAATTGACGAGCTCAAGAAATCCGGTTGAATCGACGATCTGCTGTTGCAGCAGCGACGCGGAATCTTCAAGGGTGGCGTCAGGGTCAAGCAGGAAATTATCAACAATGAACTTGCGCACGGTCGTTCTAATTTCGCTCATGAAAAGGTTCCCGCTACGAACTGCTGATGCAGTAATTGTGTCGTCAAGATCGTTACAAAGGCCATATTATCGCTGAATCCGATGGCTGCACCTGAGCGGCATTTCTCAGTCAGCCGTGCCACCATCTGCGGCTCGAAGTAGCCAGCGTCCCTGATACGCAGTGGCTGCAATGCGTCGTCAACATAATCCAATGGTCGGCGATTGTGGAAAAAGCTTTCGCAGTCAGGTGCGCGGTAGGGTTGTTTGGTCCTGTGAGTGATCTGCGCTGGAAGCCAGCCGGCCACCGCGCGGCGTAACAGGTATTTCTCACGAAGCCCGCGGATTTTCCAGCGGGCCGGCAAACGACCGGCGAATTCGATCAATCGGTGATCCAGAAACGGGTAGCGGCCCTCAACTGAGGCCGCCATCGCCACACGATCGCCCTGCGCCTGCAATAGATAGCCCGACAGCAATGTGTGGGCTTCAACATACTGATCGCGCCCCAGTGGCGCCCAACTCGAGTTGGGCTGAGGCGCCCGTTCCGCCAGACGACTGATCGGATGTTGCACATCGATGCGCTCTCGGAACTCCGGCGCCAGCAACCGAAGCGTTCGATTGGTGCTCGCCCAGCGTGGCCGATGCGCAAAATAGGGTTCCTCGGTGTCGTTCAGCGACCGCCCAAAGAACCCGCTCGCCAGCGCCACCGAGGAGGTCGGGGAATTAGACAGGTATCCGTACAATCGTTGCAACAACATCGGTCGCCACGTTGAACCCGGCTGACGCGCCCAGAACCTGCGTATCTTGGCCTCTTTGAACAGGTCGTAGCCGCCAAAAACTTCGTCGGCACCCTCACCGGTCAACACAACCTTGAATCCTTCCGCTCGTACGCGGTCCGCCAGTAGCATCAGCGGCACGCCCGCCGTCCTGACGATCGGTGATTCGATATGCCAGATTGCCCGCGGCACCGCGGCGCCGATCTGCTGCGCATTGACATCTAACGTGATGTGATCCGTGGCCAGATGCCGCGCCACCGCGGCTTGAAAAACACGCTCATCGAACTCTGGAGTATCAAAGGCAAGTGAAAAAGTCTTGAGCGGGGCAATGGAGGCCCGCCGAATTGCCGCCGTAATCACCGAGGAATCCAATCCGCCGCTTAAGTACGCTCCCACCGGCACATCCGCACGCAGCTGTATACGCACCGAATCGAC
>JANMXI010000351.1:0-8711 GCA_031394735.1 Pseudomonadota bacterium
TGCCCGTGGGCGAAGACCAGGTCGCGCACGTGGAAATCACCCGCGAAGTGGCCAGACGCTTCAATCACATCTACGGCCGCGAGCCTGAGTTCGAGCAAAAGGTGGAGAAGGCCATCAAGAGCCTGGGTGCCCGCAATGCGACGCTCTACCGCACCCTGCGCAAAGACTTCCAGGAGAAGGGCTCCGGCGATTCACTGGCGCGCGCACGGGCGTTGGTGGAATCCAATGCACGTCTGACGGTGGCTGATCGCGACCGATTACTCGGCTTTCTGGAAGGCAGTGGGATTTCGATTCTGCCGGAACCGGAAGTCCTGCTGACAACCACGCCGAAGGTGCCGGGGCTGGATGGACGCAAGATGTCCAAGTCCTACGGCAATACCATCGGGCTACGCGAGGACATCGACAGCGTGACGAAGAAGCTTCGTGCCATGCAGACCGATCCGGCGCGGGCGCGACGTACCGATCCGGGCGATCCGGAAAAATGCCCCGTCTGGGATTTGCACAAGATCTATTCGGATGAGACGACTCAGAAGTGGGTCAACGAGGGTTGTCGCTCGGCCGCCATCGGCTGCCTGGACTGCAAGAAGCCGCTGATCGACAAGGTGGTTGAAGAAATTTCCGGCATCACCAAGCGTGCCCAGGAGTTTGAGGAGAATCCGGAACTCGTCCGCGGTATCATCGCGGAAGGCTGTGAAAAGGCGCGCACCGTCGCCCGTGAAACCATGGATGCCGTGCGGCAGGCGATGGCGCTGAACTATCGATGAAACCCGAACTGACATTGGTCCCGAACAATCCGCCGGTGTATACGGCTCCCGTGCCGCCGGCGCAGGGCGAAATGCCCTTTGCAATGGTGGAGGGCGAGCCGATCACGGAAATGCCTCGCGATTTGTACATTCCGCCGCAGGCTCTGGAGATCTTCCTCGAGGCCTTCGAAGGTCCTCTGGACATGCTGCTGTACCTGATCCGGCGGCAGAATCTGGACATCCTGGACATCCCAATTGCCGAAATCACACGGCAATACATGCGGTACATCGAGCTCATGCAGGTGCTGCAGCTGGAACTCGCGGGTGAGTATCTGCTGATGGCGGCGACGCTGGCCGAGGTCAAGTCGCGCATGCTGCTGCCGCGACCCAAACTCGACGGTGATGCCGACGAGGCCGATCCGCGCGCCGAATTGGTACGGCGTCTGCAGGAATACGAGCGCTTCAAGCGCGCGGCCGAGAACATCGACCGGATTCCGCGCATGGAGCGCGACTACTGGGTCGCCAACGCTGACCTGGTCGAAAAGAAGGTCGTGCGCATCCTGCCGCAAGTCAGCCTGCAGGAAATGCTGGTGGCGTTTCAGGATGTCCTGTCGCGCAGCGACATGTTCGCGCATCACCATGTACAGCGCGAACCGTTGTCGGTGCGGCAGCGCATGACCGATGTGTTGTCGGCACTGGAAGGCGGCGGTTTCATCGAATTCGTCAAACTGTTTTCGCCGGATGAAGGGCGGCGCGGCGTCACCGTCACTTTTGTCGCCATTTTGGAACTGCTTCGCGAAGGCCTGATCGATATTGCACAATCCGAAGCTTACGGGCCGCTGCACGTTCGCAAGGGCAACCCGTCGGCGCGTCATCTGGCCCTGGTTGCCGATAACGAGCCGCCTGAAGCTGCACAGTCTTGAGAGATCATCATGAATGAACAATACGTACGAAATGTGGTTGAAGCGGCGCTGCTGGCGGCTGGTCGCGCCTTGTCGATCGAGGAATTGACGGCGCTATTCGGCGTCTCGGAGACCGCCAGTGACTCGCAGACCTCCAATGAAGAGGAAGTGCAGGCGGCGCTGACCACGCTCGAGTCCGACTATCAGGATCGTGGTCTGGAGCTGAAGGAAGTCGCCAACGGCTATCGCATTCAAATCCGCTCCAGCGTGGCGGAACCGGTTTCCAAGCTGTGGCAGGAACGACCCGCCAAGTATTCACGCGCGATGCTCGAAACGCTGGCGCTGGTGGCCTACCGGCAGCCGATCACGCGCGGCGAGATCGAACAGATTCGCGGCGTGGCGGTGAACCCGAACATCATCAAAACCCTGCTCGAGCGTAGCTGGATCCGCGTCGTCGGCCATCGCGACGTGCCCGGCAAGCCCGAACTGCTGGGCACGACCTCGGATTTTCTGGACTATTTCAATCTGAAGAAATTGGATGATCTGCCGACGCTGGTGCAATTGAAGGAAATGGAAGACCTGCGTCTGCAATTGGCGCTGCCCGGCGCGGATGTCGCGCACATCGATGCCGCCAACGATTCGGTCGATGCACCGGCGGCGGCGGCCGAGGGCAATGCAGAATCCGACGCCAATCTAGATGCCGATAGCGACGCAGAGATCGACGGCGGCAGCGATGACGATGAACAGGACAATCCGTCCGTCGAAGCTCGGCCGCAAGGCCTGGTCGCTTCCGGCCCCGACCACGAATCCTGAATCTGAAGGCATCCCGATGCGTCCTCGTTCTCCGCGTGCCCCCGGTCGCGCACGTGGTGCCCGCGCGACGCCGCCCGTTGCCGAGGTGCCCGGCGAGCGCATCCAGAAGGTGCTCGCGGCGGCTGGGTTAGGCTCCCGACGCGAAATCGAACGTTGGATCGAGGGCGGCCGGTTGCTCGTCAATGACGTGGTACCGCAGCCTGGAACCAAATTGACGCCCACCGACAGGATCACGCTGGATGGCCGGCCGGTTCGGCTGCGCAACAACAAGCCCGAAGAAAAAGCCGTGCACCTGCTCCTCATGCATCGCTCGCCCGGTTCGGCGCTGGACCTCAAGGACGCCGCCGCGCGAGCCGCGGATCACCTGGAAACGCCGCGCGCGACACGCCGCTGGCTTGCCGTGCAACCGCTGCCGCCGGTGGACGGCGGCTTGGAAATCCTCACCGATGACGGCGCCTTGCAGCAGCGCATTTCACGCGGCGTGCACGCGTTGACCACTGACTTCCTTCTGCGGGTTCGCGGACCTCTGACTCAGGGCATGGTGGAGGACCTGAAGGCGACAACGGAGGTGGAGGGCGAATCGATGAACATCATCGAAGGAAGCGCCCAGTTCGGCGAAGGCTCAAATCACTGGTTGAACGTGACGGTGCGCGCAACGCGCCCGGCGCAGGTGCGTCATTGGCTGGCGGCGCGCGGCCTCATCGTCAGCCGCCTGATTCGCGTGCGCTTTGGCCCTGTGCACCTGTCGCGTGAACTGCCGCGCGGGCATTTGCGCGAGATGACCAGCAGCGAACGCAATGCATTGATGAACGAAGTGGATGCGGCTCAGGCTGCAGTGGCGCTGGAGCGCACCGCGCCGGAAGCCGCCGAATAGGCCCGTAAGCGTTGGCTCAAGTACAGTGATTTATCACTGCGCCTCGAAGTGCTGTCCGCTGAGGGTGAGACTGTCCCGGCCGAGCAGGTACAGAAACGTTCCGGTCACGCTGTCGGCGCTGCGGACCGTCGCCGGCTTTTCGGCCGGGTACGCGGCCGCTCGCATGGGCGTGCGCATCGCGCCGGGATTCACCGTATTGATTCGCAGTGTCGGCTGACTGTCGACTTCGATCGCGAGCATCGCGCTCAAGGCTTCCAGTCCCGCCTTGGAGACCGCGTAAGCACCCCAAAATGCTTTGGCTTTGCGCGCAACGCTGCTGCTGACGAAGATCACCGAGGCGGCGGCGGATTTGCGCAAGGCCGGCAACAGCACCTGCGTCAGAATGAAGGGCGCCGTCAAATTGACATGCATCACCTTGCACCAGGTCGGCACGTCATATTGATCGATCGGCGTGCGATCGCCGAGCAATGCCGCGGCGTGCACCAAGCCATCGAGCCGGCCGAATTCGCTCTCGATGACATCGGCCAGTTGATCGTATTCCACGGCTGTTGCCGTGGTGAAGTCGATCGGCGCCAATGCCGGCGTCGGTCCACCGGCCGCTTCGATTTCGTCATAGACGCGTTCGAGCTTGGATTTCTGACGACCGCTGAGAATGACCTGCGCGCCGGCGCGCGCCGCCTGCAAAGCGAGGGCGCGTCCCAGTCCGCTGCCCGCACCGGTGATCAGCACGACCTTGTCGCGCAGCAGATCCGGCGGCGCCGCATAGTTCTTAGGATCCATCATTTGCTCGAGTCCTCGTTTACAGGGTCGGTGGCGCCTTCATCCGCGGCGGTGCGAGGGATGCGTGCCAGATTCGTCACCGGATCCAGCGGCTCCAGTTCGCGGTCGGAGCGCATGCCCAATTCGGGAAATCTGCGCGCGGCGGGGAGCACGCTTTGCTCCAATGATCCGACCGCGCGATTGAAGGAGTCCACACTGTTGCCCAGCGATTTTCCGAGTTTGGCCAGGTGATCTCCAAATACCGCCAGACGCCGGTACACCTCTTCGCCGAGCCGGCGCACTTCCTGTGCGTTCTGCGCCAGGGCCGATTGCTTCCATCCGAAGCCCACGGTTTTGAGCAGCGCCACCAGGCTCGACGGCGTGGCGAAAATCACGTTCAGTCGCATGGCTTCGTCCAGCAGCACATAGCTTTCCTGCATGGCGGCGGAGAGAAATTGGTCTCCCGGCAGGAACAGAATCACGAAATCCGGACTGCGTTCGAACTGCGCCCAGTATTGCTTGGACGACAGTTCGCGTACCCGGGCGGCCACGATCTGCGCGTGCCGTTTGAGTTGCACGCTGCGTTCTGCGTCATCGGGTGCCTCGACCGCCGCAAGATACGCATCCAGCGGCGTTTTGACATCGATGACGATGTCGCGCTGCTCGGGCATGTGCACGATCATATCGGGGCGCTGCACGCCGTCATCGCCCGTCTGGCTGCTTTGTTCGGTGAAATCCACATGCGCGCTCATGCCGGACAATTCCACCAGACGTTTCAGCGTCATCTCGCCCCATTGCCCGCGAACTTCCGGCCGGCGCAGAGCCGTCACCAGATTGCGCGTCTCGCGCGACAACAGGCCCTGACCCAGCGTCAGCGATTCGATCTGCGTCTTGAGGGTGGCAAAGGAATCGACGCGCTCTTTTTCGATGGCGCCGATCTGTGCCGTCGTTTGGGCGAGGCTTTCGCGAATCGGCAGCACCAGTGCTTCGATTGCCGATTCGCGCTCCTTCAGCGTTTGTGCGGCATCCTGATGCTGACGCGCAAGGCGCTCACGCGCGACCTGCAAAAACAATTCGTTGTTGTTCTTGAGCGAATCATTGGCCAGATCGTGAAAAATCCCCTGCAGCTGTTGCTGCAATTGCTCGGCATGTCGTTCCAGTGCCAGTTCAGCCTGCACATCGGTGACGACCTTGTCGCGCAACACGGCCAGTTCGATGCGCAGGGATTGCTCGCGCGCGGAAGCATAGATCCAAACCAGAACCGCGGCGATCATCCCCCCCACGCCCAGACCGATCCAGAAAATCGGGTCGTTCATACATGCCCGTTCGCGCGCAGCCAGGGAAGCAGCTCTTGCGGCGAGTCCAGCGTGCCGTCGGCTCGCCAATCGTCGATCGCCTCGTCCACACCAATGTAGCCGTAGCGCGCGATCAACGAGGTCATGCCGGCGCCGCGCGCTGCCTGAATGTCGCGTTCGGCATCGCCGACATACACGCAGCGACTTGGGTTCGCGCCGGCGACTTGTGCCGCGTGCAGCAGCGGCAGCGGATGGGGTTTGCGTTCGGGCAGCTTGTCGCCACTGATCACGCAGGCCAAGCCTTCATCCAGGCCCAGTTGCTCGAGCAGCGGCGCCGTCAACCAGCCCGGCTTGTTGGTGACGATGGCCACTTCCAGCTTGAGTTGCCGCAGTTCATCCAGTACGCGCTGCATGCCGGGAAACAGGGTCGTGCCGGCGCTGAGATGGGTGCTGTAAATTTCCAGAAACCGCTGTTGAAGCCCCGGCAATTCCGATTCGGACCGGTCGGCGAAGCCAACGCGCACCAGGCGCGCGGAACCGTGGCTGACGTAGCGGCGCAACGAGTCATATGACAGCGCATCGCGCCCATGCTCGGCACGCAGGCGGTTCAGGGCGCCGATCATATCCGGGGCGGTGTCGAGCAAGGTGCCGTCCAGATCGAACAGCACCGCTTGCAGCGGCAATCGCGGCTCAGCGCTCATTACGTTGGAAGTGCGCCATATAGTTGACGTCGGTGTCATCGGACAGGCGGAAGGATTGGGTGAGCGGGTTGTAGGTGATGCCGGTCATGTCCACCAATTCCAGATTCGACTGTCGCGCCCAGCGGGCAAGTTCGGAGGGGCGGATGAATTTGCGATAGTCATGCGTGCCGCGCGGCAACATGCGCAGCAGATATTCCGCGCCCACGATGGCCAATGCAAAGGCCTTGAAATTGCGATTCAGGGTGGAGACGAACACCGACCCGCCGGGCCGGACGAGTCTGGAGATGGCCGCCACCGCCTGCGTCGGATCCGGCACATGTTCGAGCATTTCCATACAGGTGACCGCATCGAATCCGCCGGGTCGCTCGGCCGCGAGGTCCTCGACCGACACCAGCCGGTAGTCGATGCGTAGCTGCGATTCCAGCGCATGCAGCTTGGCAACCTCGAGCGCATCGGCGGCGAGGTCGATGGCGGTCACGCGCGCACCGGCCTTGCACAGGCCTTCGGACAGGATGCCGCCGCCGCAGCCGACATCCAGCACTTCCTGGCCACCGAGCTTGGTGCCGCGCGCAATGTAGGCCATGCGCAGCGGATTCAGATCGTGCAGCGGTCGAAACGAACCGCGCAAATCCCACCAGCTTTGCGCCTGAGAGTTGAACTTGGCGAGTTCTGCGGCATCGACGTTGGCGGACATGCGGAGGTGTTTCCTGTTCGAGTGTGGGCCCTAGTTTATCATCGCTGTCGGAGTTGATCGGACCAGGCTTGCGCGCGATCGCGCACCGCCGGCCAGTCCAGGCGCGTGAAACGCGAATCGTTAAGGAGATGGCGACCGGCGACCCACACATCGCTGACCAGGTCACGGCTCCCCGAAAACACGAGTTGCGAGCACGGGTCGTAGACCGGCTGCATCGCCGGGTGATCGAAATTCACGCACGCCAGATCGGCCCACTTGCCGGTCTCGAGCGTGCCGATCTGATCGCCCAGACCGACAGCCGCTGCGCCACCGCGGGTGGCCATGGCCAGGGCGTCCCACGCGCTCAGCCCAGGTGCGGACTCGCTGTGGGTACGGGACAGCAGCGCAGCCAGTTTAATTTCCGGCCACAGGTCCTGATCGTTATTGGAGGCAGGGCCATCGGTGCCCAATCCCATCGGCACCCGCGATTGCCGCCATTGATACACCGGTGGTGCGCCGTTGCCGAGTTTGAGATTGGACTCCGGGCACAACGTGACGCTGATGCCGCTGCGCTGCGCCAGTTCGATATCCGCCGCACTCATGTGCACCATGTGCACGGCGTTCAGCGCCGGGGTCAGAATGCCCAGACGCTCGAGACGCTGGATCGGCCGCACACCATGCAGACGCATCGACTCGGTCACCTCCTGTTCCGACTCATGCAGATGGATCATGACGGCGGTATCGAGTTCATCGGCAAGGGTACGAATACGCACAAAGGTTTCATCGCCCACGGTGTACGGTGCGTGCGGCGCGAACGCGGTCGTGATCCAAGGGTGGCCTTTGTATTCGTCGCGCACGCTCAACGCCTTGCTCAAATATTCATTCGGCGATTGCGCCCACGGACTGTGAAAATCGGCCACCGGCATGCCTATCACAGCGCGCATTCCCGTTTCGACGGCCGCTTTGGCGGTCTCGTTCGGAAAGAAATACATGTCGCCAAAGCAGGTGATGCCTGCCCGTAGCATTTCGGCGATGGATAACAGCGCGCCATCGTGGACGAACTCGGCAGTGACGAAACGCCGCTCCAGCGGCCAGATCTTCTGGGTGAGCCATTCCATCAAGGGCAGTCCGTCTGCAAAGCCGCGAAACAGCGACATCGCGGCATGTGTATGCGCATTGACCAATCCCGGCATCAGTAGGTGATGGGGCCTTTGCAGCACGGGAACCTGTGGATAACGGATCTTTGCCGCCGGCTGCGGCAGCAGGTCCAGGATTCGACCATTGCCCACGACCAGCGAATGGTGCTCGAGAACCTCACCGGCCTCGGTCATGGGCAGAATCCAGCGGGCTTCAATGACCCAATCGGCGGTTGTTTGCGGCATGCGGCGCAGTATATCGGCTCAACTGCGCATCGATCAGCCATTGCCCCGATGCAAGGGCTGTTTTTGGGGTGTTTGGTGCGCCACTGTGGTAGAGTTTCGACCCATGATGATGCGCCGATTCGTCTTCCTTAACCCCATTTACTAACAGCCCTCAAAAGGCTCACCGGACTCTCGCTCATGGCCGAGATCGCTCGCGAAGTATTGCCCGTCAACCTCGAAGAGGAGATGCGCAAGTCGTATCTGGATTACGCGATGAGCGTCATCGTCGGGCGGGCATTGCCCGATGTTCGCGACGGACTGAAGCCGGTGCACCGTCGCGTGCTGTTCGCCATGCGCGAGCTGAGCAACGACTGGAACAAGGCGTACAAAAAGTCCGCGCGCGTGGTGGGCGATGTCATCGGCAAGTACCACCCGCACGGCGATCAGTCGGTTTACGACGCCATCGTTCGCATGGCACAGCCGTTTTCCATGCGCTACATGCTGGTGGACGGGCAGGGTAATTTCGGGTCCGTCGACGGCGACCCGCCGGCGGCCATGCGGTACACCGAAGTGCGCATGTCGCGCCTGAC
>JANMXI010000352.1:0-2432 GCA_031394735.1 Pseudomonadota bacterium
TTTGCCATTTGGCTGTGTGCACGACCGCCAGGGTGGGAGATCCGCGCCTCCGGTCTGCCGCGACTCCTGAAGGACCAGTCGCGCACCTCGGGGCATTTGGGACGAGATTTGATTGGACGCATGCTCCGGGAGCTGGAGAACGCTGGTTACTTGGTTCGAACCAGGATGCGCTACGTCGATGGACGGTGGGTCTGGCGTATCTGTCTAAATGCGACACCGCAAGTCGCCTTCACCATCGACGGCTTGGCCGTCGCCGGTGCCACCGTCGCCGGTGAAGGCGTCGATCTACTACAGACTGAATTAATTCAGACCAAGACTTATTTAAAACGGACTACTACAACTGCGGCCTCTCCGGATTCAAATCCATTCGGACAGAAAGTTGGAGTAGTGTCGATTGATAATCTCCAATTCCCGGAAGTGCTGACCGGAGATGTGCAGCGCTTGGCGGTTTCTCTGATCGGGCAATGCCCGAACGAACTGCGGCAAGCGGTATTGGATCAGATCGCGATGTACCAACAGCAGGGCAAGGTGAGGAGTCCCCTGGGCTTGCTGTATCGATTGGTTCAACGCGCGAAGATTGGAGAGTTTACGGCTACCGGAATGACAGGCCGGCGACGACGAGAGCGACCGCAAGTACGCGAATCGAGTCGTCAGGATATTAACTCCGCTTCAATCGGGCCGAGACCGGCATTGGAGATCGCGGTGGAGAAGATCGTCGCGCTGCGCCAGAAGTGGTCAATGGAGTCGGCCAATGAGAAGCGATGAGCAATCGAATAGGTCCGAAATGTGTGGCTCGGGCTGTTTCGGGCGGGATTCGATCTGGCGGCGGCGGGAAGTGTCGTCGTGGATCGGCAGAGCGCAAAATTGAAGCTCACCCACCCACTTCGTTAAGGAGAGCTGCCATGAGTGTCTATGCCGGCTTGGATGTATCCCTGAAGCATACGTCGGTTTGTATCGTCGAAAAGGAAGGCGCCGTTCTGCTTGAGCGCAAGGTGCTGAGCGATCCAAAGGCCGTTGCGGAGGCCCTGAGGCCGTTCGCGAAGAACCTACGTCAAGTCGGCATTGAGGCCTGCGCAACCGGGACTTGGTTGCAGCGGGAACTGGTTCAGTTGGGGTTCGAGGCGGTCATCATCGAGACCATGCACGCCCACGCTTCATTAGCCACCATGCGCAACAAAACCGACCGCAACGACGCTCTTGGGATCGCGCATTTGATGCGTTTGGGGTGGTTCAAGGTAGTGCATGTGAAGAGCGCCCATGCGCAGCGGCTGCGCGCGATATTGGGATGCCGCAAGCTCATCGTGCGCAAATTGATCGACACGGAAAACGAGATCCGAGGAACGCTGCGGGGATTTGGATTGACCACCGGTAATGTGAGCCGCGGTGTGTTTGCAGCCAAGGTCGGCGAGCTCATCGCGGAGGAGCATCCGTTGCTTCAAGAAGTGGTAGTTCGCTTGCTCTCGATTCGCGGAATGCTGCGGGAGCAACGTGCAAAGTTTGATCAAATGGTCGCCAAAGCGGTGCGCCAAGATGACGTATGTCGACGCTTTATGGCCATCCCCGGCGTCGGTCCGATCGCGGCCCTGGCCTTTCGCGCCGGCGTAGATGATCCGCACCGGTTTAAGCGCTCGCGTACCGTCGGAGCGCACTTTGGAATGACGCCACGAAAGTTCCAATCCGGAGAGGTCGACTACGATGGACGAATCTCAAGATGCGGGGATCGAATGGTGCGCCAGGCGCTTTACGATGCGGCCGGTTCAATGCTGCGGCGATCTCGGCGTCACTGCGCGCTGCTTGCGTGGGGCTTGCGGCTGGTGAAGCGGCGCGGGATACAAAAGGCCACGGTGGCGATGTCCAGAAAGCTCGCCGTTATAATGCATCGGATGTGGTTGGACGGGTCCGAGTTCCGTTGGAAGAAGGAACCATTGCCAGCATCTCTGGCGGCGGTGGTGGTGTAGAAAAGCTGTTCATCAATGCGCTGATGTTGACCGATCTTTCTGTCGAACGTTACGCGAGGAGTGTTGACGGTTGTGCCTGAGTGGAATCAAGGGAGCCAACGAGCGCGAAATCTTGCTGGTGCTGAATGCCGATTGCTAAAGCGATCGAAGTTCTCGAGCACGCTGCACTGCTTGCGCCATCCCCATCTCGCTCTGATCCGAGCGTGTGCCAATCTTGAATTGAGCACGGAGTCACGCATGAACCACTCGGTCGCAATCATCAAATCTAAACTCGCCAACGAACGCCGGTGGTGCAGGTTGACGTCGCGAAGGAGGGTACGATGGAAACGACGAAGAGGAAGGGCCGAGTTGACGTTGAGGCCCGAAACAGTCAAGCAAGATTAAAGGGCGCGGGGCGCGCCGTTTGAGAAGCATGTCTGCACAAGGGGTTAGGAGCGAAAATCGCAGCACCAAAAAAAATCGCGCGTGCCGCGA
>JANMXI010000353.1:0-2449 GCA_031394735.1 Pseudomonadota bacterium
CCGGGCTGCTTCGGAAGCCGGAGTGGCGGTTATTCCGATCCAGGGCCGACCGGGGCGACGATGCCTAACGCACCGTCACCGCCGCCGCCTGCCAGTTCTCCGGAAACAGCGTCTGCAAGCTCCGCACTTTCGGCAGATCGAATGTGGCGATGTAGCGCGAATCCGGGTCAGGAATAGGATTTCGTGCGACTCGGGATCTTGGTGCCATGTATTCGGCTGCCATCATGGATCTGACGGCCAAGGGAACACTGATGGACGCTGAAACCAGACCAAAACTCGCCGACCCAGCGCTGATGAGGAAGCTTGAACGGCTTGCAAACGGTGGGAAACCGCGAGTTCTTGATATGTTTTCTGGGGCAGGTGGCATCTCGCTGGGCTTCGACCGTGCGGGATTCCAAATTGATGGCGCATTGGAGATTGAGCCGCTGCCCGCCCTCACTCACGCAATGAATTTTCACGGCTCCGACCCGGACCTGACGGCGCTGCATGCCAATCCGCGCGACATGACGCGAATCGAACCGGACCAGCTTGCCGAGGAGCTTGGCTTAGGCGCAGTTGAAGATGCCATCGATGTATTGGTGGGAGGCCCGCCTTGTCAGGCCTACGCGCGAGTTGGTCGAGCCAAACTTCGGGAGATCGCCGACCATCCGGAGGCATATAAGGTCGATCCACGAGGGAACCTTTTCCTCCGATACCTTACCTATGTAAGAGCCTTTCGGCCGCTGGCTCTACTTATGGAGAACGTGCCCGATATCATGCACTATGGCGGTCATAATGTTATAGAAGAGATGGCAGAGACACTTGACGGCCTTGGCTACGTAGCGCGCTACAGTCTCATCAATAGCGCATTCCACGGTGTCCCGCAGATGAGGGACCGAGTTTTTCTTGTCGCCTACCGTCGTGATCTACGGGTCAAAATCCGCTTTCCGAAAGCAACCAATCACTTGGTTCTACCACCCGGATATGCAGGTACCAGAGCAGTGGCCTTGAGATACGTCGATTTGCTCGGCGGTGCGGGCTACGTACAGCCTGATCTCGGCGACGAAAGTTTACCGGGACCGGTGACTGCCGCAGATGCGATTGGTGACATGCTCCCGATAAAGGGAACCAGCGTCAAGCGTGGTGCACGAAGGTTCAATGATTTGGTTGGCTACCGGGCCAAGAAAGAATTAACGGCTTACCAAACGATCATGCGCGAATGGCCGGGTTTTGAATCGGAAGGCGGCATACGTGACCACGTAATCCGATACTTGCCCCGAGATCACCTTGTTTTCGCGGAAATGCGGCAGGGAGCCGAATATCCGGAGGCCCATGCGACTGCCGTCGGCATTGCTAAGCGACAGGCAAAGCAACTTGGCTTAGAAGCCGGCACTGAAGCCTATGAAAAACTCCATTCCAGCATCGTGCCGCCTTACGACATCTCGAAGTTTCCCAACCGATGGTGGAAGCTGCACCCGGATCGGCCGGTGCGGACGCTCATGGCTCATATCGGTAAGGATACCTATTCCCACATACATTGGGACGCGGATCAAGCACGCACAATCTCGGTGCGGGAGGCTGCGCGACTTCAGTCTTTTCCGGATGGTTTCGTGTTCCAAGGCGCAATGAATGCTGCGTTTCGGCAGGTTGGCAATGCTGTCCCCCCCCTAATGGCAAACTGCATTGCGAATATAATTCGTGAAACGCTTGCGGACGCGGTTTTAAGGCTGACACCCGTTGCAGCCGAGTTGCCGCAGTAGTTTGGCAAGCAGGCATTCGCCGGCCCGGACGCCCATATTCGAGCTATTCACCATTTGTACGGAATAAAAGGAAAAAAAGTGCCAGACTTCATAGCAATAAAAAAATTAGGCGGTACGGATCTCGGATGGTTCAGAAGTCTCTATCATCGGTTTTCGAATTCCAATCTCAAAGGGATCAATCTGAACGCCGCTATCTTGATAGATGATTTCTATCGCGATCTCGCTGTGATCGCCGCTGCCACCAATAATCGACTTGCCGTCGGCGTAACCATGTTTGGACCTGGAGCGGCGGCTGCTTATCCTGGTACCTACAAATTGGTTAAAAGTCCCGGTTCTAAAAACTGGCGTCTGAATGGGACCCTCGTCAGCAATCCGCTCAACGAGGATCACCGATTTGAAGTTCTCCAACCGAATGACATTGCCGTCATTGCGTTCGATGGGCGGCCGGCTCCAACCGAGATAACCCTAATTCTTCTCGCGGCAGCCGACCCTGGCGACGCACTGCTGCACGGCGTACTTGCTCCGCTGCTCAATGGAGGTCGGCAAACAATGATCTCCGTCGATTCTGCGGTGATCAGGCACGCAATCGACCTGCCTGGCGTCCCGGCAAATCACCCGCTTGGACTGCTTCTGGCAGATGAAGAAATAGCAGTCGCGCTCGAAGACGCCGTACAAGGCGGCATAACTGGTATCCGCCGTTTGCGTCGCGC
>JANMXI010000354.1:0-10399 GCA_031394735.1 Pseudomonadota bacterium
GCGATAAAACATCGCAAAGCCAGCCGCCGCAATCAGGTAGTAAAGAATGTTCGGCAGATCGTCCCAGCCACTGCTGGCCTTGGTCGGACTGAATTGCAGGTACGCCCACCAAGACTCGGCGATGATATCGCTGATCCCAGCCCAGAAAACCAATTGCCAGCCGATGCGACGGAAGCCGGGTTGGAGACCGCGGATCATCGGCAGCATCAACCCCAGCGCCACGATCTGCGGCAACAAGGCATGCCAGGTGTAGACCCATTGCATTACCGCCGCACCGCCCCAACCACGGTCGAACCACAGGCCGACAACCAGCGTGTAGATCCACAATCCGCCGATCACCAGCCACGATCGAGACGGGTTCGCCACACCGGTGGCAAGCATGGCCGATTCGCGCGGACGCGGCGGCAGGTCGGTCAGGATCGCCGACATGGGAATCTGCTCCATGGCCATCTCATGCCATTGCTCCCTGCAGTTCGGGTTGCAGCCGGACCGGTATCGACACGGTCGGTATCGACACCGCCACGCGCATTCCGCCGGAGGCCGATTTTCCAAACTGCAAGGCGCCACCCATCATGCGCACCCGATAGGCAATCATTCGCAGACCCAGACCGCTTCCCGATTCGCCGCCCTCGCGCATGTTGGTTCCGTCGTCGGCGACGATCAACTCCAGCCGGCCTTCTTCGCTGTTCAATTCGATGTCGACGCAGCCGCAGTTGCTGTGCCGCGCGGCATTGTTCAAAGACTCTTGCACGATGCGGTATAGATGTTCAGCGGCGCCGGCGCCGATGGAGTAACGCAAAAATCGATGCCGGAAATTGACGCGGAAGGCAAACCGTTCGCTTGCCTGGGCTGCAAGGTCCGCAATCACGTCATCCAAGGATCCCCGCCCCATCTGCAACGGTGACAGACCGGAGGCAAGCTTGCGGGCCAACTCGATCGTGTTCTCGACATGGCCTTCGATCATCTGCAGTGAACGCTCCAGGGTTCCGCTCTGCGACTCACGTGGCAGGTTCAGACTCTTGAGCAGTAGTGCGATGCCCGTCAGCTCCTGCCCCAATCCATCATGAATGTCGCTGGACAGCCGCTCGCGTTCACGCGAGGCCATGTCCAGGACCTCGCGCTCCAGACGGCGCTGTTCGGTCAGATCGCGGATGGTCAGAGCGATGCCACCGATGACGGGGTTATCCAGCTGATCGCTGCCCACCACGTGCACGGCACGGCGCACACCGTCGCGGCCGGTAAACACGGCTTCCATCTCCGCATGCGCCAGCCTACTCTCGGCAATCTCGTCCAAAAAAACCCGCAAACTGCACTCATTGTCGGCGCCCAAAAGCTGCGCCGCAGATTGACCCTTTAGGACATGTGGCGCCACGCCGAGGACCGCAAGCGAAGCTGGGCTGACGAATGTCAGGCGCCGCAGCGGATCCACCAGCGCGATGAGATCCGAGGAACGGCGCACCAATTCCGTCAATCGAACCTCGGCCTCCTGCAGGGCCAGTGCCCGTTGCAGCCCGTGAATTTCATATCGAACACCGCGCTGCCGCAGGGCGATCACGGTCACGCCAACCACTACAAACGTGATGAGTGCAGCGCCCTTCAACCCATGCAAATCCGCTTTTTCGCCGAACAGCATCGCCATCGCCAGCAACACCGACAGAATGGGCAGGAAATTCAGGGGTCCGCCTGAATCGACACGGTCGCGCACAGTACGGGGGGTGCGCCGCTTTTCGAAATAAACCGCAATCGACAACAACGAATAGGGTATGCAGGCGCCTGCAATGTTGAACCAGGGTCCGAGCATGAAATCGTCTCTTTGCTCGGCGCTGATCCAAACCAGATCGATTGCAAATGCGATGGCCACTCCTGCGGTGAGCAGCAACGGTCCCCGCTCGGCGCGCCAGTCCGTAATCTGCATCGCAAGCAGCATGGCCGCGACCATGAGAATTCCGTTGCCGGCCGCATAGCTCATGGGCACGCAGATAATGGTGGTGCCCGCTGCCAGTTCCGGCAGTTGTGCCCGCAAAAAGAATAGCCACATGGTGGCGCCGAACCCCAGGGACAATGTAACGATGTCCAGCCACACCGACCATTTGCGAAAGCTGCCGCCCAGATCCAGGTAGAAGAATACGGCGGCAGCCGTGGCGATGGGATAAAAGCCCAACTGCAATGAATCGGCGATGTTGCCACTCACCTGAGCCGCGAACAGCTTCAGATAAATCCAGGTCGCATAGGCCAACAGGTCGAACATCAACCCGTACATCACCATCTGCCAAGCCCTGCGCCGGTATCCCGGAGCCTGGGACTTCAGCAGCGACCACAACAACACCAGCGCAACGATTTGCGTGACGAGGGGAGACAACAGTGTCATAAACGAGGTCAGCGCCGGGGAGCCCCATTGTTGCGACACGGCGAGACCCGCCAGGACAGTGAACGCACATACGCCCACGATGGGAATCCAATCGGATTCACGGCGGCGAACCGTAGTCATAAAGAGGCTTTAAATGCTCGGCGCGTCACGGTGCGATGCGTCTGGCCTCGAGCAGCGTGCCTTGGATCCTTCAAGTCACGATGACAATTGCGAAGATCGCCGGCAATACTGTCGGCGAACCTTAAGGAACTCCTGATGGAAACACCCGGCCGCATTACATAATGTCGCGGGTCCCGTCAGAATTATCCCTTTATTTTGCGCAAAGCCTAGCACGTCCACGCTGCGGTAGTGCAAGGCGCTCGATTAGGGTTTGAGCTGCCAGATCTTCAGCGTGTCCGGCGACCCCTGAGCCCGAACACCATTGTCGTTGAGGATCTCGTCGGTCGCCGCCGCGACCTCCGACCGTACAAACACCACGGCTTCGCCACTGCGGTTGTCGAACTCGATGGTGACGAAAGGATCCTGCAGATCGCGCAACACGGCCACCAGATGCGCAAGGCTGCGGATCTTCACGCCGTTGACCCGGGACACCACCGCGCCACTCAGATTCGAGTAGCCCTTGGAGATCTTGTGCGGAAAATTCGGTGAGGAAATCACCACCAGTTCTTCGCGCTCGGCATCCGGCTCCGCGCCACGCATCGTAATCAACGGGCTGCCGATGAAGCTGAGCATGGTCATGGCATTGGCGTTGCCGCTGATCAATGACAGGAGCTGCGAGGTCGCCTTCGTAAAGACCAGCGGGCCGTAAATGAAGTACGGTGGATAGTCCCCGGCCATATCCGGAATCAACATCGGTCGCTGTGCCGATACGTCGAGCTGCACATTCAGGGTCTTGCCGGCACGAACCAGCGTCAAGGTCAGCTTGCCCTGCTTGGCAGACTTTTGAACCAGATACGTAAAATTCAGGCGCAGATCGCGACCGAACTTGATCATCCCCTGATCATCGACGGGTGTATCCGCGATGCGCGTGATGACATCCCACTCTTTGAGCGGATAGGACGCATTGGTTTGATAGGGTCGATGCACGATGATGCCTTCGACCGATTTGTCGAGTTTCAGAAAGGCGCGGATGGCCGGGTTTTCGAGCGTCTGAAAATCATCGTACATGGCGGGCTTACCGTCGTACCGGCCATCCTTGATGTCTTGCAGGAACAGCTCGATTTCTTCGTTCGGAATGATGTAGCCGATGTTTTGTGAGTCCCCGCCGGCACGGCTGAAGGCGAGACCGATCATCTTGTCACCCGCCACCGCCGGCCCGCCGCTATTGCCGGGATTGATGGCGGCATCGATCTGGATGCGCAAGCCGGAGACCGGAAAGTTGTAGTACATGAATTCGATGCGCGACACGATGCCCTTGGTGATGGACAACGACGTGCCGCCCTGCGGGAAGCCATAGGCCAGCACGGCATCCTTGATCTGCGGCAAGGCGCCGGCGCGCGCCAGGGGCGCATGCGAATCAAAGAAGGATTCGTCATCGAGTTTCAACACGGCCAGGTCAATCCCCGGCGCGATCGACTCCACCGTGGCGGAGATCTTGTCGCCGGCCTGATTGGCTTGAACCTGCACTTGACTCGCGTACAGCACCACATGCGCATTGGTGAGAATGCGCCGGCCCTCGATGACGACACCGGAGCCGCTGATTTCCGTGGGCGCCTGCCTGGTCCAGGGCTTGGAGGCATCCGGGTAGCGCACCGTGGAGAAGATCTTCACCA
This sequence comes from Pseudomonadota bacterium, assembly GCA_031394735.1. Taxonomy (GTDB): domain Bacteria; phylum Pseudomonadota; class Gammaproteobacteria; order Steroidobacterales; family Steroidobacteraceae; genus TMP-86. The sequence goes on from JANMXI010000354.1 coordinate 4,141, forward strand.
CCGAGCTTTCGATGGAAGCGCTCGACTCCTTCGGTAGCGGCGCGGGTGCCGCCAGGACGGCAACGGGTACTGCAAACAAGGCCAGCAGGCAGACAGACGCGCGCAAGGACATTAACCACCTCTACTTAGGTCGGGTTGACGCAATGCGCAAATATACTACGGGCAGCCGGTCAAGCACGGGATCTTACAGTTAGACTGGGCATCCCCTCGTCACGCCACCCAAACAACGATGAACAAGTTTGCAATCGCGCACATCCGGCTCATCGTTTCCCTATGCTTGGGCATCGCGCTGTTTTTCGTCACACCGACGCATTGGGCCATGGCAATGCGCGTCCTCGTCAGTTGGAACTGCGGTGTCGTGTTGTTCCTTACACTCATCTACCTGTGGATGAAGAGTCTTTCAGCGAAGCAGATCTGCTCTCGCTTCATTGAGGAGGACGAGAGCGCTCCGGTGATTCTCACCATCGTGGTCGTCGCTGCATTGTTGAGTGTGGTTGCCATCGTTGCGCTGTTGTCCACGGCGAAGGACGTGGCAGGTGCCGCGCGGACCGCCCATTTCGCAGTAGCAGGGCTCACCGTGATCAACTCCTGGGTGCTGGTTCCCACGATATTCGCGCTGCACTATGCCGACATGTTCTACAGCGCGACGGCCAAGGACCGGCCGCTGGCTTTCCCCAACTGCGACATGCCGATATTTTGGGACTTCGCGTATTTCTCCTTCACCATTTCCGCCGCGTGCCAGACCGCCGACGTGACCACGCAGCACACGTCAATCCGCAAGATCGTCACTGCGCACACCATCATTTCCTTCTTCTTCAACGCCTCGATTCTCGGCTTCGCCATCAACGTCACGGCCGGACTGTTCGCCGGACCATGATGCGGGTTGCGCTCACCGTCTTAGTGCGAACCCGTCCATTGCGTCAGTGACTGCGCACCCGCGTGCTCGCGAAGCGCGGCGCATTGATCAATTGCCTCCAGTGATTGCGCCAGAGTGCGCTCGCCACCAATGATGGTCTTGATGCGCGGCGTGAACCAGGCGCGCAATTCGTCAGACTCGGCCCGACTGCACCGACCAGCAGCCGCCAATGCGATGCTCTCGCTCTGTGCCTGATCGGACAACCGGCCTGTGAGCGCGTCGTAATGCGCTTGCAACCAGCGCCAAGTCGCCGCTCGATTTTCAGGTTCGTTGACGACGTTGAAATACAGGAAGGGCAACTCGCCCACCGCAACAGCCGGCGTCAAGCCGTAGTCCCGCGCCCGTTCACTTAACGCTTGATCACGAGTGGCACCCAGCGCCGCCAACAATTCGTAACGTTCAGCTGTCTGGTGATTGGTTTCCAGTTCCCGAAGCACCGCATTGAACGCCGGCTCGCCCGACTCCTGCACGACCACCCGCAACACGGCAGCGCGCAGATCCGGGTCGAGCTGCGCCAGATCCGCCTGACCACTGCCATCCAAACCCAAAGCCCGACGGCCTTTCGCATTCAATGTCTGACGCAATGCCTTGTCATTGGCGACGACGGCCAGAAAGCGAGTCAGGCGTGAGCGCATCTGTTTGATGGAATCCGTATCGCCCGGTCGAACGGCCAACCCTAAGGCCGACAGACGCGACGCATACAATGTTGACGCATAGGTATCCAATGCCGGCCGTGTCGCATCCGTTGCCAGGTAACGTCGAATCCAGTCGAACTGCCCGAACAGGGCCGTCGCCACTTGCGGCAGATCCGAATTGGCAATCGACGGCATCGTGTCGAGGAGTGCACCCGCCGTCAGCGTACCTTGAGTGAACGCGCTTGCGACCGAATCGGCGTAGGCAAGCTGCTCGGTCGGCGACAGCGCAGAGACGTGCCCCCGTAGCGCCGCCGCGTCAGCGTCCTGCATCGTAAATCGGTAGTAACCCGCCGCGTCTGCATTGGGCATATAGGAATCAGCACATCCACCGGTAACCTCAAAATCGCGTTGCCGTTGATCGAGCAGGAAACATTGCTTCGCGGTCTTGCCGTTCCGATCGAAGCGCACACAAACGGGGAGCTGCCATTGTGGCGTTTCTTTGCTGACGACGCCAAAGGGCAAAAAGCGCGATTGGCTCAGAGAGAGGACAGCCTTGTTGTTTGCACACTGCAGCGCCGTGCGCACCAGCGGCAGGCCCGGCTGGTCCAGGAAGCTGCGCATCGCACCAGCCAACGTGCCGCCCTTGCCACTCACCTTGGCGATGGTGGCGATGAGATCATCCGAGTTACCACTGCCGAATGCATGTCGTGCGAGGTACTCCCGCATGGCGGACCGATACGTCGTCTCGCCCAACCATTGTTCGAACATGCGCAGCACCGCAGCGCCCTTCTGATACGTGATGCCATCAAAGGCCGTCTGGATGTCATCGTTACTGACGATTGGCTGACGAATCTTGCGCGCCGACAGCAGACTGTCGCTCTGCATCGCATCCTGCGTGTCTTCAAGACGTGCAAGATCGCCGCGGAATTCCGGCTTCAAATCCACCATGGCCTTACCTTCGGCCCACGTCGCAAACGACTCATTCAGCCAGATATCGTCCCACCACGGCACGGTGACCAGATCACCGAACCATTGATGCGCAATCTCATGCGCATTGACTTCAAATGCAAAGCGATACGTTCTGGCCGCTGACTTCGCGTCGATGCGCAGCAATGCATCGCGGTACACGATCAAGCCGGCATTTTCCATGGCACCCGCGTTGAAGTCCGGCGCGCCCAGCAAATCCAATTTGTCGAAGGGATAGGGTTGATGCGTATAGTCTTCGAAGTACTTCACGGTGGCGGGCGTCTGATCGAGGATCCATCGAAACTCGGGCCCGGTGCCGCGCGGACCAATGGCACGCAAAGGTACCGGCTGCTTCCGAACCGCGTTGGCAGTAATGACAGGGCCGTCTACCACGTCCCAGGGTCCCACCGCGTAGGCCAATAGGTAGGTCGGCAACGGCTTCGTCTTCGCGAAGGTCAGAGTCTTCCATTTGCCGTCGGCTGACACACGCTCGGCAATCTGCCGCGTGTTCGCAATGCCGACCAGGTCCTTCGGCACTTGCAGCGTGATGTCGAACGGGGTCTTGAATCGCGGCTCATCGAAAGACGGAAAGGCGTAGCGCGTCGACGTGGGCTCCATTTGAGTAGTCGCGTAGGCGTCCTCGCCCACCTTCACTTTGTACAAGCCCTGCAGCTTGGCATTGAACGCCGCGCTGTAATTAATCGCGAGTTCGATATCCTGCGGCGCAAGCGCGGCTTCGAAGGCAACCTCCGCAACACCCGAGGGGTCGCGCTGCGTGAGCGTTGCCTTGTGTATCGCGCCCGACGCATCCTTCAGGCTGATCTTGCCGATGTCGATCTCACTAGCATGCAGCCATAGATGATCGGCACGTTTGGTCAGTCGCACGCGTATGCGCACCTCGCCGCTGAAGCGTTCCGCCCGCGGGTCTATTTTCAAATCGAGCGCATAGGACAGGGGTTTGACGTCATCAGGCAGCTTGCCGGTCGGCGGCGCTTCCGCATGCGCCAACCGAAGCAGGCACAAACACGCCACAGAGAAACCAAGGAGACGAGTTAAGTTGCGCATTGCATCCATTCCGCGATTTTTGATGCGGCGATCTTAAGCATTCGAGATCGCCTATTGCAATGTTCCTGCTCGAGCCACGGATTGCTTGATTGCCTTGCTACCGGATTGATCCGGGCTTACGATCCAACACACTATGAACAAGCGACTACGAGTCATCGCCACGACGGGCATTCTCACCTGGTCGTTGCAGGCGATCGGTGCGACCTCGAAGCAGGAAGATGCTGAACAAGAGGTGATGAAGGTCGATCAAGAGTGGGTTGAAGCCGAGGTCGCTCGCGACGCCCCCGCCTTGCGTCGCATCTTGGACGACAACTTCATCGCCGTGTACGGCTCCGGCAAAGTGGTCGACAAGGAGACGTTCATTCAGGATGTCATCGGCGACGGCTCGGACAAGATCCTCTCCCATGATTTCGGCGACTTCACGTTTCGACTCCAGGGCGACACGGCGATGTTGGTGGAGACCGGCACGATCCGCGGCACCCGCAACGGCAAGCCCTATGTCTCGGTCCTGAGAATCTCCGTGACCTACGTTCGTCGCGATGGCAAATGGCTGGCGCTCGCCGAGCATTTTGGCCGCGTAGTCGATGCACGCATGGAAGAAGCCGCGATCCGTAAAGCCGATGCCGACTGGTTGACCGCTGCGCAGACGAAAAAGGCCGATGCCTGGCTCGCGTTTTATACCCAGGACGCCATCATTCTTCCCCCGAACGCCAAGATGGCGATGGGTCGGGAAGCCGCGCGCAAATCCGTGTCCGACTTACTGGCATTGCCAGGGATGTCGATCAAGTGGGCACCCACCAAAGTGAGCGTGGCGCAGGCCGGCGATTCTGCCTATCTCGTGGGCGCCTATTCGCTGGATTACAAGGATGCAGCCGGGAAACCGCAGTCAGATCACGGCAAGATGTTGGAAGTGTGGAAGAAACAGCCCGATGGTTCGTGGCTGTGTGCCGCGGATACGTGGAATTCGGATGTGGCGGTGGGGCCCGGTAGTTAGGCCCTGCGCCGACGACCAAATTTGCTAGGGCACCGTGAGATTGGTGCGCCCGGAGAGATTCGAACTCCCGACCACTGCGTTCGAAGCGCAGTGCTCTATCCAGCTGAGCTACGGGCGCGTAAGCGCGGCAGTTTGCCAGTGCAGGGACCTCGTAGCAAATCTTCAGGGCTTTTACTTCGGGACGAAACATACTGGAACGGCTGTGCCACAGGTGGCCGGCGTAGCAACCTATCGCGTCAAGCGGTGCGCTAACAACCAGCTGTTGGATGAAGAAAGCACCAGTTTTATATATATAATTCTATTATTATCCACAAAGATACACAGTCGCGACATTTCCAATGCAATCCAGCGCTTTCGCCAACATGGCGGCACGCTCAGAACGCGGCAGGCCCTGGATCTCGGAATTCACCCGGCAGCGCTCTACAACCTGCGGGATTCGGGTTGCCTGATAGAACTCGCGCGAGACCTGTACCGGCTTGCCGAAGCGCCCGAGGCGCGCGAGCAAAAGGAGGCTTCGATAAAGGAACTCGCTAGTTGTGCCAGGGTGCTGCGTGTTGAGCGTGTGATGCAACCTTACCTGCAGAGCATCGTGTGAATACCACGCCCAAGCACCTGGTGGCCTCGACTCTGGAACGACTATGCAGTAGAGGCGACCATTGCCCGAATTATTCGCGAACGCGTATCCGGCTGTCCTCGACGATCCATAGCTTCTTATCGAGGGGTTCTTGCACAACGGTGGACGCTATTCGCCGGATGGCTTCTTGAACCTGATCGTGTGATTGGTTGTTGAGCCTCATGACGATGATTCCGGCAAGTTAACTTGGGGGATATGCTTGAATGTTGGCGAAATCCAAGTCCAGCGTGATGAGTGCGCGGCCCTCGCGCATGCACACTTCGATCACCTGAGAGTCTGGCCTTCCTCCCAGTGACTGTTCAATGACCGAATGCGCATCGTGACCGGCAGACGTCAATTTCTCCGCAAGCGCGGGCGAGAGATTCTCGTCGAGCTTGAACTTCACGCAGCTGTGTAGACGATGCGCTCGCGCGCGAGTTCGGCGGCATAAGCCATTGCCGCGGCCACGTCGGCGTCGCGCAAGGTCGGGTAAAGGCGCACGACGTCTGGCGGTGCTCGTCCGGCAGCAAGATTATCCAGAATCACGGAAACCATGATGCGCGTGCCCTTGATGCAGGCCTTCCCGTGGCAAATTACCGGATCCGAGGTGATGTAATCTCGCCAGTTCATTTGATGAGTATGCTCGGTGCCGGAGCAAGGTCAATAGGGGTAGGAAGGATAGCGCTATTACCCGGAGCTATTGGAACTGCGCAGATTGTGTCGGGGTAACCGAACGCGGGCAATCGTCCTACTCGCTGATGGCAAATATATTTAAAAACAGATACTTACCCTGGCATCAAGATTCCTGGCAGGGGCGCCAATCACTACTTTACCAACTGACCATCAGAAACACGCTCCGCTTTGCCAGAGGACACGGCACCAAAGTTTTGGTTGTTAGCCCAAAATAGGCACTACCATCGGGTGTGAAACGAAGTAAACAAAGGGCGAACCAACGCCATCGTAAACAACGCTGGCGATGCAGTCCGGAGTTATCGTATGCGTTCCGGCGCCGGTATAAGTGTTGGTGGTAACACCATCACTCACCAACTCTCTTCGAACCAGAGGGTCGG
>JANMXI010000355.1:0-3806 GCA_031394735.1 Pseudomonadota bacterium
ATCGCCCTGCTATTGGTCAGGAGCGCGTTGTCGCAGATGGACGTGCCGACAAGAAGCTCGTACGTGATGGCGATCGTGCTGCCCGCCGAGCGCGCGGCAGCGGCCAGCATCACGTCGGTTCCGCGCAGCCTGGCATCCGCCACCAGTCCGTTACTAGCCGGATACCTGCTCAGCGTGTCAGCGTTTGGCTGGCCACTGATCGCCGCGGGCGGCGCGAAGATCGTCTACGACGTGCTGTTGCTCCTCATGTTTAGGAAGGTACGGCCGCCTGAGGAGGCGCGCCCGGCGGCACAGGGTGGTGGTCGTCGATGATCTGGACACGGCGTCGCCGTCGAGACCATCAAAGTGCGGTGGAAGCCGGAAAGTGCCGATGGAGAGTTCCGGCGACGGTCAGGATGGAGGGCGCAATCGGCATTTGGATTGCACCCTTTCGCGAGCGTGCGGTGTAATTGGAGGTAGGTCTATGGACGCTCGTTTTTTCCGGCCAGGGTGAGCGAAGCCTGTCGATAATCGGATTCATTCAGCTATCCGCCAAGGCGAACGATCTTTCCACGTCTTTAACGCAGCCGTTGCCCACCGGGTCGGTTTGTCTGCATGGCAGACGTTGCAGGCGTTCGGGATCTGGTAAGCATCTGTCTTTGCCGGAGTGATAAAATTGAAAGTGTGGGCACGCACGTTTACGTTTTCAATTGTCTGTTCGATTTTCGGCATGTGGCAAGCGATACATTCGCTGCCGGCGCTGTCGGGCTTGTGATGTGTGTGCGCTTCGACCGTAGCGGTGTGTGGCCCGTTCGGCGAATTGGATCCGTGGCAGTCTAAGCACATCACCTTGGCCGGTTTCCACAGAAGCGCATTGTTTTGCGTGCCGTGGACGTCGTGACAACTGAAGCACGTTACGCCGCGCCGGTACATGAGACTCTGGACAAAGTCATTTCCCTGCATACGGTTTTTGTGCGCAGTCCCATCCGCAAAGTGAGTAAACGACGTCTCGCCGAGCTTATGCTCCTCGAGCTTCCAAAAATCGCTCAGATTCATGCCCACATGGAAGCCGACGGGCCAATCGTAGTATTTGCCCTGCATCGGGTTTTTCAGCGGCTGACCTTGCGAGTGACACTGGATGCAGACGTCGTTGGCCTGCACATAGTTGAGCTTGGCCGGGTTGATGATGTTAGGACGTCTCTGGTGCTTGACGTGCTCGCTGCCGGGACCGTGGCATCTTTCGGAGCCGACATTCCACTCCATCACGGTCTTGGTTGAGACATCGTAGTTTACCGAATGGCAACCATCGCACAGCGGTCCGGTCGGTCGCTGGAAATTATCGGGGGGATATAACGTGGCCCACCAGTCGGTTCCGTTCTTAACGAAGTAAGGTTTCCAGATTTTGTGCGTCACGTCCCATTGGGCCGGAATGGGGAAGTAGTCGTCGCCGATTTTCTTGAAATAGCGCTGTTTCCATTTGCTTCCATAGACGAAGGCAATGTCGTCCTTCGAGAAATTTACCAGCGGGTCCGGCTTCGAAAGATCCGGAATGATCGCCTCCGGATGTTCGCGTGGATCGCGCACGACGTTTGCCATGCGGGTCGTCTTCCACCGCTCATAGATATCTGTATGACAGTCTTTGCACGCCGCCGAACCGACGTATTGCGCAGACGCTAAATTGACCTCGCGCTGCACTGTGGGCTCTTCCGGGGAGAATGAGGCAATCTTAGGAAGATTCCTGACGTAGGCAACGAGCTGCCAGATATGTTGATCCGGCATGTGCCAGCCAGGCATGCCGGTGTGCCGGATGCCGTTTTTGATGTGATAGAAAACTTCACCGTCCGTCTGCTTCTGGACGCCAGCCTTGCGAAGGTCCGGGGGATGCGGATACTGTCCCGCGCCGATCTCGGTCTTGCCGCTGCCGTCGTATGCATGGCAGATCTCGCATTTTTTCGTGTACAACTCGTGTCCGGCAGATATGTCCGCACCCCCGGCCTCGACCCTGATCGGGCTCTTGAGCGATCTGCTTTTCCCGGGGACGGTACGATGCAACAGCCATTGCGCAATGGCGGCTTCCAGAGCCGGCGCATCGGCACTGGTGCTCGAGCCTTCCCAGATGATGAAACCATAAAGTGCGCTGAGTGCCAGAGCCACCACACCGAGAACGGCCACTACAGTAAGCGCCACCAATTTTCTGTGTGACATTTTTTCGCGTACGCGCACTGATGTCCTCCGTTAAATGAGTTCTTCAAGTTTAACAGCGCAAAACCCAATGACAAGATGGGAGAAGATACAACCATCGGTCATTATCGCTTTTCCTTTCCCAACATCAGTTGAATGCCAAGGTACGCGATGAAGCTCGTACGGTCAGGTCCATTGGTTAGCCCCCTCCCCACCGCGGCTAATAGTTTACAGTGGGATCCCAGGCCTTTGCGCAACCCGATGTTGAATAGCACGTCGCTGTGGTTCAGAAATCTGTGTCCAGTGCTTCGCACCTCCGACAATAACTCTAAATCCTCCGAGACAGGCAAGCCGCCGAGTATCCCGAACACCCACTCATTCTCGTCCTTGCGCTGGAAGTGGTAGCCCACCTCCCCAACCAACTTGAAACGCCCGAAGTCTCTGCTCACTTCGAATGGGAGAAATAGGTTCGGTCCAGGATCGGCAATGCCGCGCGCAACCGAGCCAGTCGAGTTCTCCACCTGCAACTGTGGGTAAACCGACATGTTGAAACCGGTATTGTCCTGATCCAGGAAACGCCATTTCACGCCGAGGAGCGAATTATCTAATCCGCTTCGCACGCCCACTGCATCCGGCACATTGGCGAATACCCAACCCGTTTCATATTTGAGCTGGATGTGATCACCCAGCCCATAGTTCACATCGACATGTGGAAAGCTGCGAAATCGCGCTTGCTTTGTGCGCCGATCGGTATACGCAGAATTGATCTCCCATCGACCATCGCCAGGCGTATCCGGATCGTCCACCACCATCGGTGGGCCGCCCTGAGCAAACAGCGGCGGGGCGCAAACGAACAGCGTGACGGCTACCAGCAACTCACTCGTCTTCGACAGAGCGGCCGCGGCGCATCGCAAAGGCATGAGAATTAATACAAGAAATCGAGTACTCATTGGAATCCCCACGTAGTTTGTACTCGCAGTCCTCGCCGGTCTTAACAAGGTAAATGGAACTTCGAAGGCAAGCGTCGAATAACATGAAAGAGCGCAAAACAACACGAAACCGCCGAAGCAAATCAAACGTGGTCTCCAGGCATTCTCTTTGTTATCGTCAGGGAATAGAGAAATTAAACCCGCTTTTCCGCTCACTAGGACTATATCGCCGGACCGGCGAATCGTCAATCCCACGAGTGCTGGGTAAAAATTGCCATATTGCGGGAATGGTTCGGGCGATGCATGGGCCCCGGGTGGCTGACTTTGAGACGGTTGAGACGCTTGCGCGAGCGCAGGCCCAGCAGCCCGATCAGCCCAGTTGCAGAACCGGTCTTGGTTTAAGGATTAAGGGGCCAGGGTTCGAGGAGACGAACGCGAGTGAACCGCTGATGACGTGTCGAAAAGTATGTAACCGACGTCGAAACTGGGAAGGAGTGGTTGGTGCGGGTCAGGTTGCAATACTGTTCGTTTAACGATTTTCCTGTCACAATGCGATCTCCGAATCGCGGAGTGAAACATGGCGCGGACGAAAGCGGTATTGGGTGCAGGCGCACGGTTGAGCGATTATTTAAGCGCCAGTTTGTTGGCGCGGGTCTATACGCCTGAACTGGTGTTTCAGGCGCTTGCTCAACATGGGGTGGGCAGTCAGCGCACACG
>JANMXI010000356.1:0-2315 GCA_031394735.1 Pseudomonadota bacterium
CTGTACGCGAAAGCGCGCGAGCGATTCGGACCGGTCTCAACCATGATTGAACGCGACGATCACATTCCGCCGCTGGAAGAATTATTGGTCGAGCTTGATCGCGCCCGCCAAATTGCCAACGATGTGGAATTGGCCGAGGCAGCGCGATGAACACGTATGCGACGCTGCAAGACCAATTCCAGCACTATGTCCTGAAGGGGGATGACGCGATCCTGTCCGCAGTTGTGGATGGCCCGCGTCTGGATGCAAAAGGTCGTCTCGATGTCTACGCAAATGGCTACCGGTTTCGGCTAATCGAAGTCCTCAACGCTGACTACCCCGCGCTATACGCACTCGCGGGGGAAGAATTGTTCGAGCAGCTTGCCACCGCCTATATCGCAGCGCATCCCTCGGTATTTCCGAATGCACGCTGGTTCGGCGTCCATCTTCCGCGTTTTCTGGCGGGCGATTCTGCTTTTGTTTCACAACGTGTGCTGGCGGAGATGGCCACCTTTGAGTGGGCGATCGGCCTCGCTTTCGATAGCGCGGATGATCCGGTACTCAATATCGCCGAATTGGCAAGTCTGCCCGGCGAGGCCTGGTCCACGCTGGGCTTTCGCCTACATAGTTCGCTGCAACTCGTGGAACTCGCGTGGAACGTTCCTGCGTTTTGGCAGGCGGTGACGCGGAAAGAGGACCCTCCGGTACCGGAGCAATCCCCGGTGGCGGCGTGGATCGTCTGGCGACGCGAGCTCACTACCTATTTTCGATCGCTCGAGCCCGATGAAGCTGCCGCGCTGCAAGCGATACACCGCGATGGCAACTTCGCCGACATGTGCGAAGTATTGTGCGCCTCACACGAACCCGAAGCTGTGCCGGGCCTCGCGATGACGTTGCTGAAGCGCTGGCTAGAGGAAGGCCTCATCAGCGGATTGCGCCAGCCTGACTGAACGACGTTACATCTTCGGCAACGTCACGCCCTTCTGCCCCTGATACTTGCCGCCGCGATCTTTATAGGAAGTCTCGCAGACTTCATCGCTTTCAAAAAACAGAACTTGCGCAACACCTTCGTTGGCGTAAATTTTTGCCGGTAACGGCGTCGTGTTGGAAAATTCCAGCGTGACATAGCCTTCCCATTCAGGTTCGAATGGCGTCACGTTCACGATGATGCCGCAGCGCGCGTAGGTCGATTTGCCGAGGCAGATCGTCAATACATTGCGCGGAATCCGGAAGTACTCAACCGTGCGCGCCAGTGCGAATGAATTAGGCGGGATGATGCAGGCATCTGCCTTGATATCGACGAAAGAACTCGGGTCGAAATTTTTCGGGTCCACAATCGTCGAATTCAGATTGGTGAACAGCTTGAATTCATCCGAACAGCGAATGTCGTAGCCATAGCTGGAGGTGCCGTAACTGACGATGCGATGACCATTGGCCTCGCGTACCTGTCCCGCTTCAAAGGGCTCGATCATGCCGTGTTCTTGGGCCATACGGCGAATCCACTTATCGGCTTTTATCGTCACGCTGCCTGCTCCCTTGTTTGTCCTGGCTCTCGCTTAGCTTTCATACAGCACCAACGTTACATCCGCTGCCCGTTCCCGAACTGGAATAAGGGCTTGATACTCGGTTGAGTCATGCCATCGATTTGCAGCATCAAGATTTTCAAACCGTAATGCGACTACCGACTCGTGCGACATCTCGCCACTAAAAAGCCGTTGCTGTCGGCCTCGAAAGAGGAGTTCGCCACCGTATTGCGCAATCGTCGCGCCCACGCGACCGCGATACTCTTCCCAGGCTTCGGCATTTTTCACGCGAATATGTCCTATGCAAATCGCTGCCACGTCAATCGTCTTCCGCCTGATCCAGATGTTCAGCACCGTAAAGGATTGCCCGCTTATGCGCCTGTGTTGAAGCCTCCGCTGAGTATTCGGCGATATGGGCCAGCAACAGGCGCATCGCTTCCTGATGTTCGCCCAGGTGGTAGCGCGCCATTGCCAGAAAAATATCGAATTCCGGCGCATCGGGGAAAATCGTCGCGCCGCGCTGAAGCATTCGTGCAGCGTCCCCAAATCTTCCAACACCGAGATAGTTACTGCCAAGGCTGACAAATGCACGCCGAAGTTCTTCGCCCTGCAAACCACATGCGATGGCGTGCTCGTAAAACCCGATCGCTTCGTCCTTGACGCCCTCCGCCCCAAACGTACTCGCCAACTCGTAGTTGACCTTGGCGTCATCCGGATTGGCATTATTCAAATCCAGAAGAATGGTGAGCGCCTCCGTGTGCTGCGAGGCATTGCGCAGCTCGATTGCGCGCAGGATGGCTTCGTCCACGAAGA
>JANMXI010000357.1:0-9205 GCA_031394735.1 Pseudomonadota bacterium
GCGGCTTCGACACGTCGAGTTTCAATTCATCGCCGATCTGCGCGCCGCCCAGCGTCAAGCCAAGCAACGGCCCATTGGTCGCGAAGGTGCGCCCCTCTTTAAGACCCTTCAGCCACGCGCCGGTGTCGAGCGGACCTGCCGGTACTCGCACATACACGCGGTTCATGCCCACCGGGCCGCGCAGCGAGGCGAAGTTCGCCATCGCATCGGTGCCGGCGGCCGCGGGAATCCGAAAGCCCAGGTTCAGCAATTTGTACCAGACGCCGGCCGTGAAGCGGTGATCGCTGAAGCCGAGAATTTCCATGTAGTCAACCTTGCCCAACGCCACATCCACCGGGAGCTCGTTGGACAGTGCCTGTCGCGGCACCGCCAATGGATTTGGGTCGTCATCGAAGGGATGCACATAGCCCACCAAAGCGCCGCGCGCGTGCGCGATGTCGGCGATATCCGCATTCATCGGCATCAGACTGCGCGCAGCCGTATTGGGATACCCCGCGTAACCCGGAAGAATGATGCCCTCGCCGATGCCCAGCAATCCCATATGACCCCAGTAGCTGGTGTGGAACTCCTGCCCATGCAGCACCAGCGCGTCCTTGTCAGAGGCCGGATCCAGATGCGCACCGCTGTAGGCGATATCCGGAAAACGCTGCTCCTTGTTCACGATCAGCGATTGCACGATGCTTAAATTTTCGCCTTGTGCCTGCAGCACCAGATGCGCCGGCGTGTTGCGGTAATTGCCGCCATAGTTCATGTGCACATGGGCATCGCCACTCACCCAGCGCGCCGCATCGGGAACCTGCCACGCACCGGCGCTGAGATTGGATTCGACCTGCATCGTCTGGCCTGCCACTGCGCGCACTTCACGCAACTCCAAGTCGCGCTCGAACCCTTTGAGAATCTCGACCCGCACGATGCCTGCAGGCACATCCACCAGCGCTTCGCCGCGGGCATGAAAATAATGCGCTTCGAAGGGGCGTTGTTTGCGGTCGTAGCCATCGTCCGCCTGCAGCCATGCATCCACCGGTGCGTAGGATTTGCCATTCGCGTCGGTGACGCTGATGCGAGCGGCCACCGGCGAGCCCGCAGCGTCGCGCAGCGACACTCGCAGCGCTGCGGTGGGCAGCAGGTAGCGGCGCTCACCGATGACCAAGGGTTTCACGATGCCGCCCGGCACTGCCTCGATGCCGATGCCGGTGTTGCCATGTTGATTGGAAATGAAGGCCAGGCGCGTGCCGTCAGGCGACCAGCGCACATTGGTCTGGTCCCAATCGCCGAACGCCACGCCGAACACATCGCCACCAGTGGCTGGCATCATCCATAAATTGTGCCAGGACCGGCCCGCATAAGAACTGAACACCAGACGTGAACCATCCGGCGAGACATCGGGCCGCGCGCGCCAGTTGGTTTCCTCGTAATGAATCTCGCGACCGACGCTGTCCGGGGTTGCGGCGATCCGCCAGATGCCGCCGGTGCCATGGATATGATTGCGATTGGAGACGTAAATGATCTCCTTGCCATCGCGCGACCACACCGGGCTGATCTCATGATCGAAGTGACTGTAGTAATAGCGCGGCAGCTCGCTCAAATGCTCCGGCGTGATCTGGCGCTGGTTTCGCAAGATGCCTTGATCGAAATCCGCCACGAATAAATGGAAGCGCTTGTGATCCTGCGTCGAGGCAAACACGATGCGCTTGCCATTGGGTGAAAAGCGTGGCTCGACGTTGACTGCGCCGTTGCTGCTCAGCGCATGTGTGGCGCCGTTGCTCAAGTCCAATGCCCACAACTCCAACGCATCCGCCCGATACGAGGTGTACACCACCCAGCGTCCATCGACCGACCAATCGGGCTGGTAATCGTAGGCCGCCGCCGCGGTCAGCTGCTGCGCAACACTCCCCTGCGCCGACTGCCGCCACAGGGATCCGGCCATCGAGTAGATCAATTCGGTAGAGTCCGGAGACCAGGCGAGGCTGCCGGGCCCGGTGGTGGTCTGCGGAATGAACATCTCGCGGTAATAGTACGGGTGCGGCATGTCGATCTGCGGCAGCACCGGCATGCGTTGCGCAGTCGCCGTCAGCGCAAACAAACCACCTGCAATGCAAACCGCCGCTGCCCAGATCTTCATCCGCGATCTCCTCAAACCTTGTTTCGACGCAGCACGGCGATCACGCCAATTGACGCTTCGGCTTGGCCTCGGCGATGACTTCCTCGAGGCTGGCCTCGAGCATCGAGATGGCCTCATCCACATCCGCTGTCGTCACCAACAGCGGCGGCATGAAGCGCACCGTACTCTGGCCGCACGACAGCAGAATAAGGCCGTTGTGATAGCTGCGGGTGATCAACGCGTCGCAGAGCGCCTTGGCCGGCGTCCGCGTGTCGTGATCGGTGACCAGTTCCATGCCGATCATGAGGCCTTTGCCGCGGATCTCGCCGATGACCGGCTGCCGCTGCTGCAGGCCGCGCAATTGCTTCATGAAATGCTCGCCCACGACGGCCGCATTGGCGCGCAGCTCTGACTGCACCAGATCCAGCGTGGCGAGGGCTGCCGCGCAACACAGGGGATTGCCGCCATAGGTATTGCCGTGCGCGCCGCGCTTCCATTGTTGCATGATGCTTTTCTTCGCCACCACCATGCCGATGGGCATGCCTGAACCCAACCCTTTTGCCAGTGTCATGATGTCGGGCGCCACACCCCAATGCTCACAGGCAAACATCTTGCCGGTGCGGCCGATGCCGGATTGCACCTCATCGAAGATGAGCAGAATGCCGTGACGGTCACACAGCGCGCGCAATCCGGCGAGAAACCCATCCGGCGGGACGAGATAGCCGCCCTCGCCTTGGATCGGCTCCACCAAAATGGCCGCCACTTCACTGGGTGGCACATTGCTTTGAAACAGCACGTCCTCGATATAGGACAACACCGCAGCACCTTGATCCGCGCCCGCCAGCAGCGGCCGGTAATTATTCGGATACGGCACATGCGTCACGCCGGGCATGGTCGGAAAGAAGCCCTTCTGCTGCGTGTATTTACTGGAGGTAAAGGCCAGCGAGCCCATGGTGCGGCCGTGAAAGCCGCCGAGGAATCCGATGAAGCGACCACGGCCGGTCACGTAGCGCGCCAGCTTCAACGCGCCTTCGACGCTCTCCGTACCGGACTGCGCGAAGAAGCTCATCACCGGCTCTTTCATGGGCGACAGGGCATTCATGCGCTCGGCCAGCTGCACCTGCCGTTCATGCCAATAGTCCGAGGAGATGTGCAGAAACTGATCGGCGGCATCTTTGATGGCCTTGACGACATGCGGATGCGAGTGGCCCGTGCTGCACACTGCAATACCGGCCGCGAAATCCAGAAAGCGATTGCCGTCGACATCCCAGATCTCCGCGCCCTTGCCGTGCGACATGACGAAGGGATAGTCACGCGGATAGGACGGGGATACGCATTCGGCGTCGCGTTCGAGCAAAGCTTTCGCCTTCGGGCCGGGCAATGCAGTTTTGATGTGTGCGTTCTTCATGAGAATCCCCTATTTGCGTGCATGCATGTCGCGTAAGACGCGCAGTTCATCGGCGCTGGGCGTCGCAATGACGTCGAGTTGCTCCGCCACCTGCAGCGGCCAGCCGGTCGACTCCACCGCCTGGCGCGCCGTGACATTGTCGAACCGGCCGGTCAATTGCAGCTCGTCGGTGCCGGCCATGGGCTTGAGAATACCAAAATCGGTGATGACCGCCTGCGGCCCGGCACCACGGGCCGTCGAGCGCGCTCGCTCGCCATGGCCATTGGAAAAGCCGGCCGAAGTGCAAAAATCCAGTTTGGCGACAAAGGAGCGTGGCGACTGTTTCAAAATGACGAAAGTCTGGCGCGCGTGTGCGGCAATCTCCGGCGCGCCGCCTGCTCCGGGTAAGCGTGTACGCGGATGATTGTACGGGCCGATCACCGTGCTATTGAGATTCGCGAAGCGGTCGATCTGCGCGGCGCCGAGAAAGCCGACATCGACGCGACCGGCTTGCAGCCAATAGGTAAACACCTCGGGCAACGGCACGACCGCTGTGGCGGTTTCGGCCAGTTCACCATCGCCAATGGACAGCGGCAATACACTGGGGCGTGCACCGATGGTGCCGGATTCGTAGATCAAAACGATGTTGGGTGTATGCAGATGGCGAGCGAGATTGGCTACCGCCGAAGGCAATCCGATACCGACGAAACACACGCACCCGTCCCATAACAGACGAGCGGCCGCTACCGTCATCATCTCGTCCTGTGTCCACGGCGCTGAGGAGGTCATGCAGCCACCGTCAATACGTGTTGCTGCATCCAGTCGGCAAAGCGTTGTCGATCTTTGCCGATCGGATCCCACGCCTGGTAAAAACCGTTGTCGCGTGGGTAGTAGCCTTGCGCATACGAAGGATAGGCACCGCGCGGCACACAGGCCACCGCGGTGACCACCCAATGCGGCAGCACGACCGAGTTCATGTGCGCGTCGAACGAATCGACCACTTCTTCAACGGTTACGATGAGACGCTTGGCAGACAGCGCCGCTTCCTTCTGCGCGCCGATGATTCCGCGCAATAAAATATTGCCGGTGCGATCTGCCTGCTGCGCATGAATGATCGTCACATCGGGATTCAATGCCGGCACCGTCGCCAACTCCTCCCCCGTGTACGGGCAGCACACGCTCTTGATGGCGGCGTTGACGCCGGTGAGATCGTTGTTGATGTAGCCACGCAGGACACCGAACGGCAACCCGGAAGCACCCGCCGTATAGGCAGCTGCCATGCCGGCATGCGTATGTTCGGCAATTCGCAGCGGATTGGGCCAGCCATTTTCGATGGCGTCGCGCAGCCGGTACAAGGAGCCCACCCCCGGATTCCCGCCCCAGGAGAACGTCAGCGCATCGGCGCAGCCCATGCCGATCATCTGGTCGTAGATGAGATCCGGCGTCATGCGGATCAAATGCAGATGCCGGCGACGCTGACGGATGATCTCGTGCGCGGCCGCGAACGGAATCAGATGCGTGAAACCCTCCAGTGCAATGCTCTGCCCGTCATGGACATGGCGCTGCACGGCCTCGCTCAAGGACAGCAGCGCGCCCATCATTCCACCACGGTCTGTGACTGCTCACGCAGGTACTGCGGCAGATAGTAAAACGAGCCGATGGCCTTGCCGGTGGAACTGGAGCCCTTCCACCCGGCAAAGGCCTGATACCCGGGCCAGGCGCCGGTGGTCGCGCCCTGCGGACGGTTCAGGTAGATCACGCCCGCCTCGATGGTGTTCGCGAACTGTTCGACCTCTGCAGCGGAGCCATAGCATCCGGCGGTCAGACCCAGCGGCGTATCGTTGGCCAGCGCAATGGCCTCATCCAATGTGCGTACGCGTGCCAGCATCAATATTGGCAGAAACATCTCCTGAGCGAACAAGGGATGCTGTGCAGGTGCTTCGGCGAGTGTCGGCGTGACGAAGTGTCCGTGCGCAAAGGCGCCCTGCAGAAGGCGATGGCCGCCTTGCAGAACCTGCGCGCCGTCGGTTTGCAGTTGCGTGCTGTAACCCTCGAATTTCTTCGCTGCGACTGCTGAAACGACCGGGCCCAGCTCCGTTGGACGCAGGGTGGGATCGTCAACGCGCAAACTGGCGGCGCGCTGCTTCAGGCGGCCGATCAGCGCATCGGCCACCGAGTCCTGCACATACAACCGCGACAGCGCCGAGCATTTTTGGCCCCCCATGCCGAACGCGGAGCGCGCAATGCCGGCCGCTGCGCGATCCAGGTCTGCGCTCGCCGTAACGATGCAGGCGTTCTTGCCGCCCATCTCGGCCACGCAGGGCTTGGCATACGCACCGGCCAGCAATGCGCGGTGTATGCCCATGCCGACCTCGTAGGAACCCGTGAAGGTCACGCCTGCGATATCCGGGTGCTGCACCAGTTGCTGTCCGACGGCGGCGCCGTCACCGGCGAGATAGTTGAACACGCCGGGCGGATAGGCGGCGTCGCGAATGCAATCGGCGAGCAGGCGTCCGGCCCACGGCGTCTCCACCGAACCTTTGAGCACTACGCAATTGCCGGTCACCAACGCGGCCGCGACCGGGCCGGCGGCCAATGCGAGCGGAAAATTGAACGGCGAGATGACCGCCCAGATGCCATATGGTTTCATGACACTGCGGTTATGCGACCGAAAGCCTTCCACCGGATCATCCGGCAGCGCGCGGTCGTAGCCGCCATTGCGCTCGAAGTCCTCGGCATAGACGCTGAAGAAATCCGCCGCCTCCTGCGCCTCACCGAGCGCCTCCATGCGGTTCTTGCCCACTTCCAGCGTTAGCGCGGCAGCGATGTGATACACGCGCGCCTCGATCAGCGCCGCGACCTTGCGCGACAGCGCAATGCGTTGTGCGGCCGGCGTGGCAGCCCAAGACGAGCGCGCACTGCGCGCAGCCGCGACTGCAGCGTTCATCTGCGCAACATCGGCACGACCGAACCGCCCCAGCAATTCACTGCTGCGCGCCGGGTTGTATTTGTCGATCGTCGCGGCGCCGGCAACATCCTTGCCGCCGATGAACAGGTGATGCGACTTGCCCAATTCGTCACGCACCGTTTGCAATGCCGATTCATACGAACTGTGCATCTGCTCGGGTGGCGAGAACATGGTCGCGTAAGTGAGTTTGAAGGTCATGGCGTCGGCTCGTGTTTTAATTTGTGCGCTATGCGAACTTTAATTCGACATGCGCACTCAATTACGATCTAATTCGCAGGCCGTGTCAAATGCCGCACCCCACTTGCCTGTCCCATCCTCTGCCGTCGAAGACAGTCCGGACTTCGTGCAGTCGCTGGCGCGCGGGTTGGACGTTATTCGTGCCTTTGACGCCGATCACCCGGACTTGAGTCAGGCGCAGATTGCAGATCGCACCGGGCTTGCACGTGCAGTCGTGCGTCGCAGCCTCATCACGCTGCAGCACCTGGGCTACGTGGGCGCCAATGGCCGGCAATTTCATCTCATGCCACGCATCTTGGAATTGGGATTCGGCTATCTGTCGGCCTCGCGTCTGCCCGAACTGGCGCTGCCCACCATGGAGCAACTGGTGCGGACGGTGAAGGAATCCGTGTCGATGTCAGTACTCGACGGCGAGCAGATCGTCTACGTAGCACGTGTGCCGGTGAGCCGCATCATGACCATCGCCTTAGGCGTAGGCGCACGACTGCCGGCATTTGCGGCGTCCATGGGCCGGGTCTTGCTTGCCGGCCTGCCGGATGAACAACTCGATGCGTGGCTCGGCCGCGCTCACCTGTACGCGATCACGCCGCACACGCTGTGCACCGCAAAAGCACTGAAGGCCGAGATCCTCAAGGTCCGGCGTCAGGGTTTCGCGCTGGTAGCACGTGAGCTGGAGATCGGCCTGTTTTCCGCCGCGGTGCCGATACGCAGCCGTCGCGGCGACGTGCTCGCCGGCTTGAACGTGAGCATGCAATTTCACGCCGACAGCAAATCGGCGGCTATGCGCGTCATGCTGCCGGCGTTACGCAAGGCGCAGGCGGAGATCGAACGTATCCTCGCGCACGCCGGTTCAACATTGGGATCTCAATGAGCAAACCTACGGCATCCGCACCGCACCTGATCGGCTTCTGGACCTGCGTGGCGCTGGTGGTCGGCAACTCCATCGGCTCCGGCATCTTCCTGCTGCCCGCCTCGCTCGCCGAGTTCGGGCTCAACAGCATGATCGCCTGGGGCTTCACAGCGGCAGGCGCCATCACCCTCGCCATCGTGTTTTCGCACCTGAGCCGTGCCTTTCCACGCGCCGGTGGCCCCTATGCGTATACCGAAGAAGCCTTCGGACCATTTGTCGCCTTCATCGTGGCCTGGGGCTATTGGGTCTCGATCTGGGTGGGCAACGCGGCCATCGCCACCGGCACCGTCAGCTACTTGACGCCGCTGTTCCCCAAACTGATGTCAACGCCCGGCGCAGCGGTCGGTCTCACCGTAGGGATACTGTGGCTGCTGACGCTGGTGAATTGCCGCGGCATCAAGGCCAGTGGCAGGGTGCAAAACGTCACCACGGTCATGAAGCTCATGCCTTTGCTGGCCATCGCCGGCTTCGCCTTGTTCTACGTGCGCGCGGATGATTTCGCGCGCAACGCCGCCATCCCCCTGTCAGTGAGTGGCGTCACAGCGGCCGCGACGCTGACCTTGTGGGCATTGCTGGGACTGGAGTCGGCGACGATTCCGGCAGATAAGGTGCAGGATCCGAGCCGCACCATTCCGCGTGCGACGTTGTTCGGGACGGTGGCTACCGCCCTCATTTGCATCATCGCCTGCGGCGCCGTGCTGGTTCTGCTACCCACTGATCAGTTAAAAGCCTCATCCGCGCCCTTTGCCGATGTTGCGCGTCTGTTTTGGGGCGACCGGAGTGCACAATTGCTGGCCGCATTTGCAGCGATCAGCGGCTTTGGCTGCCTCAATGGATGGATTCTGCTGCAAGGTGAGCTGCCCAGCGCGATGGCCCGCAATGGCGTATTTCCCGCCATTTTTGCCCGCCTGTCGGCACGCAATACGCCTGACTTTGCGATGATCTTCGGCAGCTGCCTGGTAAGCGCTCTCATCTTGATGAACTCGCAAAAATCCATGGTGGATATCTTCACGTTCATGGTGCTGCTTTCCACCACGGCTTGCCTGGTCATGTACGTGCTCTGCGCGCTCGCGCTGCTGCGCTTGCAATGGACGGGCAAACTGCCCAACACCGGCAGCGGATCCAGGGCAATCGGAGTCATTGCCGTGCTGGCAGCCCTGTACTCCTTGTGGGCCATCGTCGGGGCCGGCTTAGACGCCGTGCGATGGGGTTTTGTTCTCTTGCTCGCCGGCGCGCCGGTGTTTTTGATCATGCGCAGAGTGAATCGATGAAAAAAGACGACGACAATAGCTGGGCCTCCGCTCTCATCACCAAAGGCGCACTACCGCGCGTCGCTTACGGCCAGGGACTCTACGTGTATGACTCCAGCGGCAAGCGCTACATCGACGCCTCAGGCGGTCCTGCCGTCTACTGCCTCGGTCATAGCCACCCTGAAGTCAACGAGTCCATCAAGACGCAGCTCGACAAGATCGCACATGGCTACCGCTACACGTTCACCAGCGATCCGCAGGAAGAACTGAGTGAGCAGATCATCCAATGGTGCGGCCATGGACTGGAAGCCATCGTCTACGTCTCCGGTGGCTCCGAAGCGGTGGAATCCGC
>JANMXI010000358.1:0-21416 GCA_031394735.1 Pseudomonadota bacterium
GATGCCGACGCCGCCGGAGAGATGCACGTTCTTGCCGATCTGCGCGCAGGAGCCGACCGTGGCCCACGTGTCGACCATGGTGCCGCTGTCGACGTAGGCGCCGATGTTCACGTAGCTGGGCATCAGCACCACATTGGGTGCGATGAAGGCGCCGCGGCGTACGGTGGCGGGTGGCACGACGCGCGCGCCGAGGGCGGCAAATTGCGCGGCGCTCCAGCCGCTGAACTTCAGCGGTACCTTGTCGTAGAAACTCGGATCGCCGGCGGGCGAGGGTGTGTTGTCGTTGATGCGGAAGGACAGCAGCACGGCCTTTTTCAGCCATTGATTGACCTGCCAGCCAGAATCCGCCTTCTGCGCGACGCGCGCGGTGCCGGCGTCGAGCATCGCGATGGTGGACTCGATGGCGGCGCGTACCTCAGGCTTCACCGACTGCGGCGTCAACGCGGCGCGGTTCTCGAATGCGGATTCAATGATGCTCTGCAGAGTCGTGCTCACGGATGTTTCCTTCTCATCGACCGATGATAAAATCGCGAATTCGGTGGGCTGCCTCGACGCATTCGTCCAGCGAGGCAACCAGTGACAGTCTGACCCGTCCGGCGCCTGGGTTCTCGCCATTCACCTCGCGTGCGAGATACGAGCCAGGAAGCGCCAACACATTCTTGTGTCGATACAACTCGCGTACGAAGGTCTCATCGTCCCCGGCCACATCGGGCCACAGGTAAAACGCGGCGTCCGGTCGATCCACCGCCATGACCTGCGAGAGGATGGGCAGCACGCGGTCGAATTTCTCGCGGTACAGCGCGCGGTTCTCGCGGGCATGTGCATCGTCGTTCCAGGCGGCGGCACTGGCGTGTTGCACCTGAACCGGCATGGCGCAGCCATGATACGTGCGATACAGCAAAAACGGTTTGATCAATGCGGCATCGCCGGCGGCGAATCCTGAACGCAATCCGGGAACGCTGGAGCGCTTGGAGAGGCTGTGAAACACCATGCAGCGCTCGAAGCCGTTGCTGCCGGCAGCGATGCAGGCCTGCAGCAATCCGGATGGCGGCGTGGACTCGTCGCAATAAATATCCGCATAGCATTCGTCACTGGCGATCACGAAGTCATGGCGCTCGGCGAGGTCCAGTGCCTGGCGCAGATACGCCAGGCTCATCACCGCGCCGGTGGGATTGCCGGGGCTGCACAGGAACAACAGGCGGCAACGTTTCCAAACGCTGTCGGGCACCGCATCGAGATCCGGCAGGTAGCGCGTCCGCGGCAACGTCGGCAGGAAATGTACGTCGGCGCCGGCGAGCAGCGCCGCGCCTTCGTAAATTTGATAAAAAGGATCGGGCATCAACACCAGCGGCTTCTCGGCGCCATCGAGCAGCGCCTGCGTGAACGCAAACAGCGCTTCGCGTGTGCCGTTTACGGGCAGCAGCATGGTGTCAGGGTTCACGGACCCTTCGGGCAACGAGTAACGCCGCTGGGTCCACGCGGCGGCTGCGCGGCGAAATTCCGGCACACCCAGAGTAGACGGGTAGGTACCCAGACCGCTCATCGCATGCGTCAATGCGTCGACAACAAAATCCGGCGGGGCGTGCCGCGGCTCGCCGATTGACAAGGAAATGGGCGACAGATGCGCCGGCGGCGTAATGCCGGCGTTGAGTTTGCGCAAACGCTCGAAGGGGTAGGGCTTGAGCGCCGTCAGCCGGGGATTCACACTTTTACCGGATCGCGCCGGTCCAGCGCCTTGACCAGCGATTCCTGCAGTGCGCGGCAGGCCGTGTCTTGCAGCGGCCGGCCCATCGTGTCCGTCACGTAGAACACGTCTTCGGCGCGCTCGCCCACGGTGCCGATCTTGGCGCCATGGATGTCCACCTGCTCCGCCTTGAATACCTTGCCGACATCGGACAACAGGCCCGGTCGGTCGCCGGCGATCAACTCGAGGATGGTGCGGTTGTTGCGGGTGTCGAGACTGAAGTTCACCTGCGTGGGCGTGGAGAACATGCGTACCTGGCGCGGCGCGCGGCGCGTCACGTTGAGCGGCGAATTTTCCGGCTGCTGCAGATTGCGCCCCAGTCCGCGTTCGATCTCATGGATGCGTGCTTGGTCTGCGATGACCGCGCCGCTTTCCTCCAACACCACGTAGGTGTCGAGACTGAAACCATCCTTGGTGGAGATGACGCGTGCATCGACCACGTTCAAGCCCAGTTGATCCAGCACGGCGGTGGTGCGCGCGAAACTGTGTTGTCGATGATCGGTGAAGGTGAGCACGGCGGTACCGCCGTGCTCGGCAAGCTGGCGCACGGCCACCACCGGCGAGGTATCCTCTGCACGGCGCGGTGCCAGCAAGGTGGTGTGCCAGGCGATTTCCTCGGGCGTAAAGCGCAGGAAGTACCCTTCCGACCAATGTGACCACACGTCGTCGATGCGCTCGGGTTCGCATTCGTTGAGCAAGGCTCGCGCCGCCGCCTGCGTCTCGCGGACCAACTCTTCCTGATCGAGCGGGGATTCCAGGCCGCGGCGCAACGCACGCTTGGTGCGCTCGTAGAACTCCTCGAACAGCTTGGCCTTCCAGGTGTTCCACAATTTCGGATTGGTGCCGCGCACATCGGCGACGGTGAGCACGTACAGGTAGTCCAGATGCGACTGGTCGCCGACCCGCGTTGCGAATTCGTGAATGATGTCCGGATCGCTGATGTCTTTTTTCTGTGCGGTGATCGACAGCGTCAGATGATTGCGCACCAGCCAGGCGACGAGGCGCGCTTCGTATCGACCCAATCCCTGCTCAAGGCAAAAGGCCTCCGCATCGACGGCGCCCAGTTCGGAATGATCGCCGCCTCGACCCTTGGCGATGTCATGGAACAGCGCAGCGAGATAGGCGACTTCCTGCTTGGGCAGGGCCTGCATGATCTGGCTTAAGGACGGCAGTTCGTGATTGTACTTCGGAATCGCCAGGCGGCGCAGATTGCTGACCACGAACAGCGTGTGCGCATCCACCGTATAGGCGTGGAACAGATCGTACTGCATGCGCCCCACGACGCGTCCGAACGCGGGAATGTAACGACCGAGCACACCGTACAGATTCATGCGGCGCAGTTCATGCGTCACGCCCACCGGTGCACGCAAGATTTCGATGAACAATCGGTGATGGCGCGGGTTCTGCCGGAACTCCTCGTCGATGAGACTGACGTGGGTGCCGATGAGGCGAATCGTCTCGGCACGCACGCCCAGCACCTGCGGATGCTGCTGCAACACCACGAACAGTTCGAGCAGAGCGGAGGGGTTGCGTGCGAAAACTTCTGAATTCGCGACTTCCAGGTAGTCGTTGCGGATCTGAAAGCGCGGGTTGATGGGCACGGGTGCGGCGTTCTGCGTCAGGATCGCCTCGCGAAACAACTGCAGCAGCATTTCGTTGAGCAGACTGACGTCCATCACGGTGCGGTAATACTTCTGCATCAACTGCTCCACCGCCAGGGTGAAGCTCGCGTCTTCGTAGCCGAACAATTTTGCGAGTTTGATCTGATGATCGAACAGCAGGCGGTCCTCGCGCCGGTCGGTGAGCATGTGCAGACCGAAGCGCACCTTCCACAAGAAGGATTGGCCGGCCTTCAACTTGCGCAATTCCTCGCGCGTCAGAAAGCCGTGCGCGACCAGTTCGTCGAGGGTGTCGGTGCCGAAATGACGCTTGGCGACCCAGCCGATGGTCTGAATATCGCGCAGACCGCCGGGGCTGGCCTTGACGTTGGGCTCCAGGTTGTAGGCGGTGTCGAAGTAGCGGTGATGACGCTCGATCTGTTCCTTGACCTTGGCTTCGAAGAACGCCTGCGAGGACCACAGCCGGTCCGGACCGAGCGCGCGGCGCATGCCGGCGAACAGGGCTTCGGGGCCGGCTAGCAGTCGCGCCTCGAACAGCGTGGTGGCGACGCTGATGTCGGCCAGGCTTTCGCGCTGGCAATCATCGATGGAGCGCACGCTGTGGCCCACTTCCAGGCCGATGTCCCACAGGAAGGTCAGAAACTTTTCGATGTCCGGCTGCCAGTCGGAAGAATCGCTCTTCGGCAGCAGCACCATGATGTCGATGTCGGAGCAGGGGTGCAGTTCGCCGCGGCCATAGCCGCCCACTGCGATCAACGCCAGATCCTCCGCATGCTTGCGTGCATGGCGCTTCCAGGCGGCGCGCAACACGATGTCGACGAGAAAGGCGCGATCGTGGATGAGGTCTTCGATGACATCGTCTTCGACGAAGCGCTGCTTGATCTGCTCGGCGCCGGCTTCCAGTACCTGCCGGAAGCCTTGCGCGGAATAATTGCTGGCTTCGAGCGCGTGGGGCGCCGTCGCCAGGTAGGGCCAATTGCTGGTGGTCTCGTTTTCCTTGCCCAGGGCGATCATGAAGCGGCCGCAATGGGCATGCGCGCGCGCTCACCTAGGGTCAGCACTTCGAAGCCGCTGTCGGTCACCAGCAGGGTGTGCTCCCATTGCGCCGACAGGGAACGGTCCTTGGTGACCACGGTCCAGCCGTCGGGCAGCAGCCGCACGTCGCGTCGGCCGGCGTTGATCATGGGCTCCACTGTAAAGGTCATGCCCGGCAGCAGCTCGATGCCGGTGCCTGGCCGGCCGTAGTGCAGCACCTGCGGGTCTTCGTGGTAGATCCGTCCGATGCCATGGCCGCAATACTCGCGCACCACCGAAAAACCGTTGCTCTCGGAGTAGGTTTGGATGGCATGGCCGACATCGCCCAGATGGGCGCCGGGCTTGACCGCGCGGATGCCCTTCCACATGGCCTCATGGCAGGCATCGACCAGGCGCCGGGCCAGGACGGTTGGAGCGCCCACGTAGTACATGCGGCTGGTATCGCCATGAAATCCATCGCGGATCACGGTGACGTCGATGTTGACGATGTCCCCGGCTTTGAGCCGTTTGTCGTTCGGAATGCCGTGACAGACTACATTGTTGATCGAGGTGCAGATGGTCTTGGGGAAGCCCCGATAGTTGACATTGGCGGGGATGGATTCGAGCTGATTGACGATGAAATCGTTGCAGCGCTGGTCCAATTCCTCGGTCGTTGCCCCCGGTTGGACGAATTCTTCGATCATGTCCAGGACGCTGGCAGCCAGGCGTCCGGCGACGCGCATTTTTTCCTGCTCAGCGGGGCTCTTGATGGTTACGGTCATAAAAGATGCTAGCGCGTTGTTTCCAGTAGGGCTTCATGGTATAAAGCGCGGCTATTTTTAACAACCCCACACGCACATCGTCACGATCGGTTGGGTGCCTTTAAGCCGCTACGGAGCAGCTTACGGGTTTCCGGTCGGGATGTGCGGAGGCACAACCCAAACAGGAGCTTTGTATGACCAGCGTGTCCATGCGACAGATGCTGGAAGCGGGAGTCCACTTTGGACATCAAACCCGTTTCTGGAACCCGAAAATGGCCCCCTTCATTTTCGGTGAGCGAAACAAGATTCACATCATCAACCTTGAGAAGACGCAGCCGCTGTACGCGGAAGCGGCCAACTTCATCAAGGGAGTGGCGGCCGACGGCGGCAAGGTGCTGTTCGTAGGCACCAAGCGTTCGGCACGCGAAGCCGTTCAGAAAGAGGCCAGCCGTTGCAGCATGCCTTACGTCAACCAGCGCTGGTTGGGCGGCATGCTCACCAATTTCAAAACCATTCGTCAGTCCATCAAGCGGCTGAACGACCTCGACGAAATGTTGCAAAGTGGTGCGCTCGACCGCCGCGGCAAGAAAGAAGCGCAGATGCTGCGTCGCGAAATGGACAAGCTGTTGCGCAGTCTGGGCGGTATCCGCGACATGACCGCGCTCCCCGATGCACTGTTTGTCATTGACGTCGGCCATGAAGAGATCGCCATTCACGAGGCCCGCAAGTTAGGGATACCGGTGGTGGCCGTGGTCGATACTAACTGCTCCCCCGATGGCATCGATTATGTCATCCCCGGCAACGATGACGCGATGCGCGCCATCGGCCTGTATGCCGGCGGCATTTCCGAATCCATCCTCGAAGGCAAGTCGGCACTCCCCGAAGTGCCGGTGGGCGAAGACGACTTCGTCGAACTCGACGAGGAAGGCAATCCGCGCAAGCGTTCTGCAGGTGCTCCTAAGCGCAAGCCGGCGGCACCGCCGGTGCGTGGCCGACGTCCCCCCGTCCCAACACGCACTGCACGGCCTGGGACTGTGACGCCGCAGCCTTCGGTGGCACCGGCTGTGGCCGAGGATGACCTGGAAGCGGATGAGATCGTGCCGAATCTGGCCGCCGGTGAAGTGCGTGCGACGCCTGCCAGCGCACCGCGTCGTAGACCGGTCGCGCGCCGCGCTTCGCCGCGTTAATTTGTAGCTCGAGGGTTTTATGAATATTACTGCCGATGCAGTCAAGCAGCTGCGCGAGCGAACCGGCGCGGGAATGATGGAGTGCAAGCGCGCGCTGGTCGAAACGCAGGGCAATTTGGACACGGCCGCCGAACTGATGCGCAAGAACGGTCTTGCCAAGGCGGACAAGAAGGCAGCGCGGGTAGCGGCGGAAGGCACTCTGGCAGTGGAACGCGCTGGTAACGTCGCCGTGCTGGTGGAAGTCAATTGCGAGACGGACTTCGTCGCACGCGGCGACGACTTTCTGAACTTCGCACGCGATGTCGCCAAGGTGGCGCTCGCCTCCAAGAGTGCCGAGCTCGATGCCGTGATGGGCAGCATCAACGGCGCCAGTTCGCTCGAGGAGCAGCGACGAGTGTTGATCGCTAAGATCGGCGAGAACATCACCGTGCGCCGTGTCGCGCGCGTGGAGTCCTCGGGTCCGCTGGGCGCGTACCTGCACGGCAGTCGTATCGGCGCGCTGGTGGCGCTGCAGGGCGGCGATGAGGGTCTGGCGAAGGACCTGGCCATGCACGTGGCGGCCATCAACCCGGCGTATATCGCCGCAACCAACGTGCCGGCCGACGTGCTCGGCAAAGAGCGCGAGATCCTCGCCGAGCAGACCCAGTTGGAGAAGAAGCCACCGGAGATCCTGGCGAAAATGATCGAAGGCCGGCTGCGCAAGTACCTGGCCGAGATCACGCTCGTCGGACAACCCTTCGT
Source organism: Pseudomonadota bacterium (assembly GCA_031394735.1). Lineage (GTDB taxonomy): Bacteria > Pseudomonadota > Gammaproteobacteria > Steroidobacterales > Steroidobacteraceae > TMP-86. The sequence continues at coordinate 7,067 of JANMXI010000358.1, forward strand.
CAAGGACCCGGACGTCACGGTCGAAGCGCTGCTCAAGAAAGCCAACGCCACGGTGGTGCAATTCGTGCGCTTCGAAGTCGGGGCCGGCATCGAGAAGAAACAGGATGACTTCGTCGGCGAAGTCATGGCCCAGGTCAAGGGCGCTGGTTAATCGAAGCCATCAGCATCGGAAACCCCGCCACAAGCGGGGTTCTCTACATACGGGACTTGTGAATGACTGACAACACGCCAAAGCCGGTCTTCCGCCGCATCCTCGTCAAGTTGTCGGGTGAGGCGCTGCTCGGGACAGAGGACTACGGCATCGATCCGGTCATCCTCAAACGTCTCGCGGCCGAAATCTACGCCGTCATGAACATGGGCGTGCAGGTGGCGGTGGTGCTGGGCGGCGGCAATATTTTCCGCGGCGCGGGGCTTGCCCGGGCCGGCATGGATCGCGTCACCGGCGATCACATGGGCATGCTGGCCACGGTCATCAATGCGCTCGCCATGCAGGACGCCATTGAAGGCCTGGGTGCGCACGCTCGCGTCATGTCGGCGCTGCGCATCAACGAGGTGTGCGAGGACTATATCCGCCGCCGGGCCATCCGCCACCTGGAAAAGGGGCGCGTGGTGATTTTCGGCGCCGGCACCGGCAATCCGTTTTTTACCACCGATACCGCGGCGTCGTTGCGGGCCATCGAGATCGACGCCGAAGTGCTGCTCAAGGCCACCAAGGTGAATGGCATCTATGACGCCGACCCGGTCAAGAACCCGGCAGCCAAGCGTTATTCGCGCCTGACTTTCGACAAGGTGCTGGCTGACAAATTGAATGTGATGGATGCCACGGCCATCGTCATGTGTCGGGAAAATAATCTGCCGCTGCAAGTTTTCAACATGTTCAACGCTGGCGATCTGATCCGCATCGTGCAGGGCGAAGACGTCGGCACCGTAGTTTCCAACTAGCCGTCCATTCCCAGGGGGAAGTCATGCTCGATGATGTCAAGAAAGATGCCACGCAACGCATGCAAAAATGCGTGCTGGCATTTCGTGAGAAGTTGAAGAAACTGCGCACCGGTCGCGCCCACACCAGCCTGATCGAACATGTCAAGGTTGATTACTACGGCACCGAGACGCCGCTGTCGCAGGTGGCCAACATCGCCACCGAGGACTCGCGTACGCTCACCGTCACGCCGTGGGAAAAATCCATGGTCACGCCCATCGAAAAGGCCATCCTGAAATCCGATCTGGGGCTGAATCCCAACACGGCCGGCACCATCATCCGCATCAACATGCCGGCGATGACCGAAGAGCGTCGCCGCGACATCACCAAGATCGTGCGCTCGGAAGCCGAGGACGCGCGCGTCGCCGTGCGCAATGTACGCCGCGAGGTCATGACCGAATTGAAGGAAATGCTCAAGGAAAAGCTGATCGCGCAGGACGATGACCGGCGCGCGCAGGAAGACGTGCAGAAGCTCACCGACAAACACGTGGCGGAAATCGATCACGCGATGGCTGAGAAAGAAAAAGAATTGATGCACGTTTAGAAGTGCACAGCGTGAGCGTAAACCCGACCGCCGTGCCTCAACATGTTGCGATCATCATGGATGGCAACGGCCGCTGGGCGCGCGCCAAGGGCATGCCGCGGCCCGCCGGTCACCGCGCCAGCGTCAAGGTGGTGCGCAAGGTGGTGGAGGAGTGCGCCGCCCGCAAGGTGGGCTTCTTGACGCTGTTCGCCTTCAGCAGCGAGAACTGGCAGCGCCCGCCGGATGAGGTGGGCGTGCTCATGAATCTGTTCCTCGATGCGCTGGACCGTGAGGTCGCCGATCTGCACCGCAATCAAGTGCGGCTGCGCTTCATCGGTGACCGCCAGTCGCTGGGGCGCGAATTGAACGAGCGGATGGCAGCCTCGGAACGACTCACCGAACACAACCGCGGCTTGAACCTGCTGGTGGCCGTGGCTTACGGCGGGCGCTGGGACATCACCCAGGCGGTGCGTTCGGTGGCGGCCGACGTGGCGGCCGGCACGCTCGATGCTTCGCTGATCGATGAGCACAGCGTCGCCGCGCGACTTCAGCTTGCAGGCGTGCCGGATCCGGATCTGCTGATCCGCACCGGCGGCGAAAAGCGCATCAGCAATTTCCTGCTGTGGAATCTCGCCTACAGCGAGTTGTTTTTCTGCGATGTGTTGTGGCCGGCCTTCTCGGTCGAACATCTGGATGCGGCGTTTGCGCATTTCGCGGCGCGGGAACGGCGCTATGGCAAGACCTCGGCGCAGGTCAAAGCCGGCGCCAATGCTTAAGCAGCGTGTCATCACCGCGCTCATTCTGGCCGCTTGTTTGCTGGTCGTATTGTTCGTGCTGCCGGCGACCGTCTCCGTGCTGGTGCTGGGCGCCGTGATCTGTATGGGCGCGTGGGAATTTGCCGCGTTCGGCGGGCTGCGGAACCCGCGCGCGCGGCTGGCGTATGCCGTGGGCGTCGGGCTGTTGCTGGTCGCCGCGTCCTTGTGGTGCCGCGAGGCGCCGCAACGTGTTGCCCTGTACAGCATCGCTTGCCTGTGGTGGGGAGCGGCTTGCCTGTGGCTGCTGCTGGCCCCCACGTGGCGCCGACCCCTGCTGGTGTTGGCCTGTGGGGCGCTGGTGCTGGTGCCCTGTTTCGTCGCCATCGCCGATGTGCAATCAGCCGCCACCGGCCTCGTGCGCGGACCCCAGGCGGTGCTGTGGTTGTTGGCGTGGGTGTTTTCCGCCGACATCGGCGCGTATTTTGCCGGCCGTGCCTTCGGGCGCTTGAAGCTGGCGCCGCGCATCAGCCCGGGCAAGACCTGGGAGGGTGTCATCGGCGGCGTGCTGTTCGCCACGCTGCTGGCGGCGGCGGGCGCGCGCTGGTTTGGTCTGCCGCTGCTGCCGGTGATGAGTTTCGGTGTAGCGCTGATTGCCGCCTCCATCGTTGGCGACCTGACCGAGAGCCTATTCAAGCGCGGCGCCGGACTCAAGGACAGCGGCATGCTGCTTCCCGGCCACGTCGGCGTGCTGGATCGCATCGACAGCGTCACGGCGGCCGCACCGTTGTTCGCGCTCGGATTGCATGCCTGTGGAGCGCTGCAATGAGCACGCCGACCTTGCTGGGCGTTGCGGTCCTGGGGTCCACCGGCAGCATTGGCTGCAGCACGCTGGATGTCGTCGAACGGCACCCGGATCGTTTCAAGCTGGTGGTGCTGGCGGCCAATCGTAGTTGGGAAAAGATCGTCGAGCAGGCCGTGGCGCATCGTCCGCAACTGATCGTGCTGATGGACGAATCAGCGGCGGCGCACGCGCGTGCAGCGTTGCGGGAGCGAGGTCTCGCCATTGATGTGCAAAGTGGCGCGGATGCCCTGGCCGCCGCAGTCGGCGTGTCCGAGGTGCAGGTGGTGATGGCCGCCATAGTCGGCGCGGCCGGCCTGGGTTCGACGTTGGCCGCCGTGCGCGCCGGCAAACGCGTGCTGCTCGCCAACAAGGAAGCGCTGGTGATGACTGGGCCCTTGTTGATGGAGGAGATCCGCACCCGCGGTGCAGAACTCATTCCCATCGACAGTGAGCACAATGCGATGTTCCAGTGCATGCCGGCGCATTTTCGACCCGGCACCGAACCGCATGGATTGACGCGGCTGATCCTCACCGCCTCCGGTGGACCGTTTCGCACCACGCCGGCTGCGGAACTCGAATCAGTGACGCCGGCGCAGGCCTGCGCGCATCCGAAGTGGAGCATGGGCCGCAAAATCTCGGTGGACTCGGCCACGTTGATGAACAAGGGCCTGGAGATCATCGAGGCGGCCTGGCTGTTCGGTGTGCCCGAATCACGCATCGAAGTCGTGGTGCATCCGCAAAGCGTGGTGCATTCGCTGGTGGAATATGCGGACGGGTCGATTCTGGCGCAGTTGGGGGCGCCGGATATGCGCACACCCATCGCGCAGGCACTGGCGTGGCCGGAGCGAATCAGTTCCGGTGTACAATCGCTGAAACTGGCGGCTGTCAGACACCTAGAATTCGAACCGCCGGATCTGGAACGGTTTCCGAGCCTGGGGTTGGCACGGGCCGCCGCACGGGCCGGCGGCACGGCGCCGGCGTTGTTGAATGCCGCCAATGAGATCGCGGTTCAGGCGTTTCTGGACCGGCGCTTGAACTTTACCGGCATCGCGGCGGTCATTGACAAGGTGTTACAGCAGCTCGCATCGCGTCCGGCGGACAGTTTGAACGATGTGTTGGATGCCGATGCACAGGCGCGCCGGCTGGCGATGGCCTTCATTGAGCCTGCGCGTGGAGCGTATACATGAGCGTATTGATTTTGATTGCAGCGTTCTTGGTGGCCATCGGAATTCTCGTGGCCGTGCATGAATTCGGCCATTATTGGGTGGCCAAGAAACTCGGCTTCAAAGTGCTGCGCTTCAGCATCGGCTTTGGCCGGCCGCTGTTGATGCGGGTCGGCAAGGATGCAGACCGCACCGAGTACTGCGTCTCCGCCATTCCGTTGGGCGGCTACGTCAAGCTCCTGGATGAGCGTGAAGGGGAAGTGCCGGCTGCCGAACTGCACCGTTCTTTCACGCGCAGACCGGTCGCGCATCGCATTGCCGTGCTGCTTGCCGGTCCTGCGATGAACCTGATCTTCGCCTCGCTCATTTACGCCGTCCTGGCGATGATCGGCACGGAGACCATCAAGCCTGTGGTCGGGCAGGTTCGTCTGGAGAGCCCTGCCGCGCTCGCCGGCATGCAGCGCGGCGATCTGATCCTGCAAGTCGCAGACCGCGAAGTCGCTGACACCGAAGCGCTGCAGATCGCGATCTTCAAACAGGTGGTGTCGGATGGCGCGGTGACCTTCCGGGTGCGGCGCGGGTCGGCGGAAAAGACGCTCAACCTGCGGATCGCCGGCGCTGCGCATGCGCTCACCGAGCCGGGGAAATTGCTGCCGGGTCTGGGGTTTGATCTCGCGGCCTGGAATGCCCAGGTCCTGATCAGTGAAGCGCCGGCCGCCAGCGCCGGCGCCAAGGCCGGATTGCAGTCGGGCGATCGCATCATTGCGGTCGACGGCCAGAGCGTTGCCAATGCATCCGAATTTCGCGGGCTGATCAGCGCCGCCGGCGGTGCGCGCGTGGCGCTGGACATCCAGCGTGGAAGCGAGCGGCGTCAACTGCAGGCCGATGTGCCCTCTGTGCTGGATCAGGGTGTCCGCATCGGCCGGTTGGGTGTCGTGTTGACGGAAGGTTCACATTCCTGGCCGGAGGGGCTGGTGCAGCGGCATCGCTCCGGACCGCTCGAAGCGCTGGCCGATGGAGTGAGCAGAACCTACGGCATGTCGCTGTTCACTGTGCAGATGCTCGGTCGCATCGTCACCGGCCAGGTATCGGCCAAGAACATCAGCGGTCCGATCAGCATCGCGGAGTTCGCGGGCGTCAGCGCGCTGCTGGGCGTCACCGCATTCATGGGTTTTCTGGCCATCATCAGCGTGAGCCTCGGGGTGTTGAATCTGCTCCCCGTGCCGCTGCTCGACGGTGGACAGGTGGTTTATCAATTGGTCGAAGCCGTGAAAGGCACGCCCTTGTCAGAGCGAGCGCAGCTGTTCGGACAGCAGCTCGGCATAGCCTTGCTCGTGGTGCTGATGAGCCTGGCTTTTTATAACGATATTTCCAGACATCTGAACTGACGGGTCTTCATGCTTAAAAAGTTTCGCGGCCTGGCGGCCTTTGCCTTGGGCCAAGCCTTGGTAGGTTTTTCGCACGCTCAAACGCCTGCGCCAGCACCACTCCCGCAGCAACCGGCGGCGGGGCAGGGCCCGTTTACGGTCGGCGATATCCGCGTCGAGGGGTTGCAGCGCATCTCCGAAGGCACGGTATTCAATTACCTGCCTGTCAACATCGGCGACAAGCTCGATGCGGGTCGCATCGGCGAAGCGCTGCGGGCGTTGTATGCGACCGGCTTTTTTCGCGACGTGGAATTGCGTCGCGACGGCAACACGCTGCTCGTCGTGGTCATCGAACGACCCTCCATCGCCAGTTTCGAGCTGAAGGGCAACAAGGACATCAAGACCGAAGATCTGCAAAAGAGCCTGCGCAATGTGGGCCTGGCGCAGGGCAAGACGTTCGACCGGTCGGTGCTGGAGGAGGTCAAACAGTACCTGACCGACCAATATTTCAGTCGCGGCAAATACGCCGTGCGCGTCGACACCAAGGTCACCGATCTGCCCGGCAACAAGGTCAACATCGTGGTGGACATCAAGGAAGGCAAGCGTGCGCGCATCCGCCAGATCAACCTGGTCGGCGGCACCAAATTCAAGGAGAAAGAAGTCCTGTCGGGCTTCGAGCTCAAAACGCCGAACTGGCTCTCCTGGTACAAACAGGACGATCGCTATTCGCGTGAATCCCTGACCGGAGACTTGGAAAAACTGCGCTCCTATTACATGGATCGCGGCTACGCGAACTTTGCGATCGAATCCACGCAGGTGGCGATCGCGCCGGACAAGGAGGACATGTTCATCACGGTCAACGTGAATGAAGGCGACGTGTTCAAGGTGTCCGAGGTGAAGCTTGCCGGCAATTTCGTGGTGCCCGAATCTGTGCTCAAGCAGCTGATCCTGGTGAAACCGGGCGATACGTTTTCGCGCAAGGCCGTCACCACCACGCAGGAACTGATCAGCTATCGATTGGGTGCGGACGGCTATGCCTTCGCCAAGATCGATCCGGTGCCGACCACTGACAATGCCAAGAAGACCGTCTCGCTGACCTTTTTCATCGAGCCGGGCAGCCGCGTTTACGTGCGGCACATCAATTTCCTCAACACCAGCGCCATCAACGATGAAACCCTGCGCCGCGAAATGCGCCAGCTCGAAGGCGGCTGGTTGTCGAACCGCGCCGTCGAACGCTCCAAGGAGCGGCTGCAGCGGTTGCCGTTCGTGGAGAAGGTCGAATTCGAAACCAAGCCGGTGAGCGGCAGCACGGATCTCGTGGACGTGGATTTCGACATCAAGGAAGGTCTGCCCGGCCAGTTTGGCGGTGGCATCGGCTATTCAGAGTCACAGTCCTTCAGCCTCAACGGCAATTTCGTGCACAGCAACTTCCTCGGCCGCGGCGAACGCATCGCGGTGGAACTCAACAGCGGCCGCTACAGTAAGAATTACAGCTTCTCGCACACCAACCCCTACACCACCATCGACGGCGTGGCACGCACGGCGTCGCTGTCGTACCGCGATATCACGCAGTACGTGTCGGCCTCGTCGCGATTTTCAACCAAGCAGATCACCGGTGCGATCCAGTACGGTTACCCCATCAGCGAATACCAGGGCGTGCAGTGGGGCGTCGCCGCCAATCAATCCGAGTTGGTGACTTCACAGGGCAACAGTGCGCAGCAGGCGATCAACTGGGTGCGCAATAACGGCAATCCTTACGAGCGCATCATCGGCGACACCAACGGCGACGGCTACGTGAACTCGTTGGACACTCCCTATTCGGTGATCGGTAGCAAGTTCAAAACCTTCGAACTGACGGCCGGCTGGTCCTACGATTCGCGCAATCGCGCGCTGTTTGCCGATCGCGGTATGCGCAATTCCTTGTCGGTGCGCTATGCGCTCCCCTTGAGCGATGTGCGCTATTACGTGGCGAGCTGGGATTTCGTCAAATACTTCCCGATCTGGCGCAGCTGGACCGCGGTGGTCAATTTCCAATACAACTACGGTTCTGCGCTCAACGGCACCACCGCTTTGCCCCCGTACCTAAATTTCTTCGGCGGCGGCCCGGACAGCGTGCGCGGCTATCGTGAAAGCCGGCTCGGTCCCAAGGACAACATCGGCAACGGCAATCCTTACGGTGGCAATTTCCTGGTGGTCAACCGCGCCGAGTTGATTTTCCCGGTGCCCGAGAAGTGGCGCAGTGCGGCGCGCGTGAGCTGGTTCTTCGATCTGGGCAACGTATTTCAGACCGGAAATGCCGTCAGTTTCCGGGGTCCCGACGGCATTACGCCGGTCAATTATCATTTCGGGTATGATAAATTAAAGCGCTCGACGGGCTTGGCAGTGCAGTGGCTGGCACCGCTGGGTTTGTTCCGCTTCTCGTATGGCATCCCCTTGAATGCCAAATCGGGTTCTTTGACAAGTTTCGAGGATGAACAAGAACGCTTCCAGTTTTCCATCGGTCAGGCTTTCTGATCCGTCAAGTGAGGGTTTGGTAATCAACATGTCGACTTTCAAACGTAGTTTTTCTCTGTTAGCCGTCGGTTTATGCGGCGTTTTCCTCGCCCAGGCGGCGAATGCTGAGGCCAAGATCGGCGTCGTAAACTTTCAAAAGTTGCTCGAAGAAGCCCCTCAGACCAAGACCATCATGCAGGCTCTGGAAAATGAATTCGCACCGCGTCGCCGCGAGCTGCTCTCGATGCAGAACGACCTGAAGGCGCGCGATGAGAAGCTGCAGAAAGAGGGCGCCGTCATGTCCGAGGCGGATCGCGCCAAGGCCGAGAAGACCTTACGCGACGGCCAGCGCGAATTTTCCCGCAAGGCCGGCGAATTCCAGGACGATGCGTCCACGCGCCGCAATGAAGAATTGGGCAAGGTGCAGAAATACCTGGTGACCGAGATCCAGGCGTTTTCCGCCTCGCAGAATTATGACCTCGTCATCGGCGAAGGCGTGTTCTACGCCAAGTCGCCGTTGGACATGACGGCGGCGGTACTCGCGTTGCTCGCCACCAAGCCTGTGACATTGCCGCCTTCCGCGACCGGCCCGGCGGCACCCAAGCCGGCTGCCACACCCAAGTAAATCCGTTGCGGCGGTGACTCAACAAGCCGCTTCGCCCACCCCCCGGGAGGTCCCGGGGTCCGGGTTCACGCTCGGAGAGTTGGCGGTCAGGTTCGGCCTGGAGTTGCGGGGCGAACCCGAGCAGCGGGTGTCGCATGTGGCAAGCCTCGATGACGCCGGCCCCGGCGCGGTGAGCTTTCTTGCCAATTCCAAATTCCGCAAACATCTGACATCGACGGGCGCCACGGCCGTTGTCGTGTCGCCACGCGATGCGCCGTCAACGCCGGTGGCTGCGCTGATTTCCGCCAATCCGTACGCCGCCTACGCGCGCATCGCGACCCTGTTGCACCCGCAGATGCTGGCTACGGCCGGCGTGCATGCATCCACCGTGGTCGCAGCCGGGACGCGTATCGCGCCTTCCGTTTTTGTCGGTGCGCTCAGCGTGATCGAAGACGATGTGGAGTTGGGCGAGGGCGTGGAAATCGGACCGGGTTGTATCGTGCAACGGGGTGCACGCATCGGCGCCTATACGCGGCTGATGGCGCGCGTGACGATTTGTGAGGGGGTGGTCATCGGCGAGCGCTGTATCCTGCATCCCGGTTCGATCATCGGCGCGGAAGGCTTTGGCTTCGCCGCCGACAATCCCGGCTGGGTCAAGGTGCCGCAAATCGGCAGCGTGCGCATCGGTGACGATGTGGACATCGGCTGCAACACCACCATCGATCGCGGCGCCATCGGTGACACCGAGATTGGCAATGGCGTGAAACTCGACAATCAGATTCAGATCGGCCACAACGTCAAGATCGGTGAACACACCATCATGGCAGCCTGTTCCGGCATCTCCGGCAGCACCATCATCGGCAAGCGCTGTATTTTCGGCGGTATGATCGGCATGGCGGGACACATCGTCATCGCGGATGATGTCGTGATCACCGGCGCAACCGCCGTCACCGCGTCTCTGACCGAATCCGGGGCATACTCCGGCGCGATTCCCGCGGAGCCAAGCCGGCGCTGGCGTCGCATGGTGGCGCGATTTCGCCGACTTGATGTCTACGACAAGTCCAACCGTTTGAACGCCAGGAGTGAGGATGACTGACCCAACGCGGGACCCGCCTACGCAGGCCCCGGTAGCAGCCCCTGTAGTGGCCCCGGTAATGGCGCCGGTAATGGCCCCGGTAATGGACATACAACGGGTGATGCGCCATCTTCCCCACCGCTATCCGTTCCTGCTCATCGACCGGGTGCTTGAACTGGTGAAGGGCGAGCACATTCTGGCGTTGAAGAACGTCACGGTGAATGAGCCGTTTTTCCCCGGGCACTTTCCAACCCGCCCGGTCATGCCCGGCGTGCTCATTATCGAAGCCATGGCGCAGGCCGCCGGGATCCTGACCTTTGAAACCGCGGGCATCCTGCCCGAACCGGATGATCGCTTCTTCTTCGTCGGCATCGACAAGGCACGCTTTCGAAAGCCCGTCGAACCCGGCGATCAGCTCATGCTCAACGTTGCGCTGGTACGCTCGCTCAAAGGCATCTGGAAGTTCGATGCCACCGGAACCGTCGATGGACGCGAAGTGGCCTCCGCCGAACTCATGGTGGCGCCGGAGAGCAAGGGAGAGGCGCGATGATCGATCCCCACGCCATCGTGTCGCCGCAGGCGAAGCTGGCCGAGGGTGTGCACGTCGGGCCGTTCAGCGTGATCGGTCCGGACGTGGTCATCGGTCCCAATACCTGGGTCGGTCCTCATGCCGTCATCAACGGGCCGACGAGCATCGGTGCGGACAACAAGATTTTCCAATTTGCATCGCTGGGCGATGCGCCGCAGGACAAGAAATACAAAGGCGAGCCGACACGCCTGGAAATCGGCGATCGCAATGTGTTTCGGGAGTTTTGCAGCGTCAACCGCGGCACCACGCACGACCAGGGCGTGACCCGCATCGGCAACGACAATCTGCTGATGTCGTATACGCATGTCGCACACGATTGCGTGCTGGGCGACAAGATCGTCATGTCCAATTGCGCGACATTGGGCGGGCACGTCGAGCTGGGCGATTGGGTGATCTTGGGCGGCCTGTCTGCCGTGCATCAGTTCACCAAGGTCGGTGCACATTGCTTCATCGCCAACAATACCGCCGTCACCCGCGATGTGCCGCCTTACATCATGGCGGTGGGTCAGCCGGCCGAACCGCACAGTGTGAATTCCGAAGGCTTGAAACGACGCGGCTTCAGTGCCGTGCAGATCCGCAACATCAAAAATGCCTACCGGCTGCTGTACCGTCAGGGATTGAAACTCAAGGACGCCTTGGTCGAGTTGGAGCGCCACGCGACCGACCAGCCGGAACTGACTCCGTTCGTTGATTTCATCAAGCTAAGCTCGCGCAGCATCGTCCGGTAGGGCGGACTTGAACACTCCGCAACACGAGAGTCCGCTGCGAGTGGGTCTGGTGGCGGGCGAAGCGTCGGGCGATACGCTCGGCGCGCATCTCATCGAGGCAATGCTTGCCATCGATCCCACGATTCAATTTTTCGGCGTCGCCGGACCCAAGATGCAACGAGCCGGATGCGAGACCTGGGAGCCGGCCGAGAGCCTTGCGGTGATGGGACTGGTCGAGGTGCTGCCGCATCTGCCGCGGCTGCTGCGATTGCGCAAGCGCATCGAAAAACGCTTCATCGAGGCGAAGCCCGATGTATTCGTCGGCATCGATGCCAAAGAATTCAATCTGGGTCTGTCACGGCGACTGCGAGCCGCCGGGCTGACCACCGTTCAATATGTCAGTCCGCAGGTGTGGGCCTGGCGCCCGGGCCGCGTGCGCAGCATGCACGAGGCCGTGGATCTGGTCTTGTGTCTGCTGCCGTTTGAAAAGAAATTCTACGACGAGCAGGGTCTGCAGGCCGAGTTCGTCGGGCATCCGCTGGCGGACGCGGTGCCGCTGCAGGTGGACCGCGCGGCGGCGCGCCGCGAATTGAGCATCGCGCCCGAGGCGCAGGTCGTGGCGCTGCTGCCGGGAAGTCGCCGTGCCGAGGTTGCACTGCTGTCGCCTGCGTTTGCCGCCACTGCGCGCAGCCTGCTCGCGAAGCGCCCCGGCCTGCAGTTCGTAGCGCCGATGGCAAACTTACATACGCGACGCCAATTCGAGCAGGTGTTGCGCGCGCAGGCGCCGGAAGTGCCGGTGCAATTGCTCGACGGGTCTGCGCAGCGCGCGCTGATCGCCTGCAATGTGGCGCTGGTCGCCTCGGGCACCGCGACGCTGGAGGCTGCGCTGTGCAAGCGTCCCATGGTGGTTGTGTATCGCATGGGTGAACTCACGGCCTGGATCATCCGTCGCTTCAACCTGGTCAAGTCCGCGTTTTTCGCTCAGCCAAATCTGCTCAGCGGACGGCGCATCGTCAACGAGTACTTCCAGGAAGCGATCGACCCGGAACGCATCGCGATCGAACTGTTGGAATGGCTTGATGACACGCCACGCCGTCTGGAACTCGAGCAGGTGTTCCTCGCGATCCACTTGCAATTGAAGCGGCAGGCGAGCGAGCGGGCGGCGCAGGCCATCCTCGCATTGGTGCACGCACGGCATGCCGAGGCGGCGAAAGTATGATTGCGGGCGTTGACGAAGCGGGGCGTGGACCGCTGGCAGGACCGGTGGTGGCGGCTGCCGTCATCCTGTCGCGCCGGCACGGCATTCGCGGCATCGAGGATTCCAAAGTGCTAGACCCCCAGACGCGGCATCGATTGGCGGCGCAGATTCGTAGCGGCTGCATCGCCTATGGCGTGGGCTGGGCGGATGCGGCCGAGATCGACGCCTTGAACATCCTGCAGGCGACGTTTCTGGCCATGCGCCGGGCCATCCTGGCATTGCCTGTCGGCTGCACGGAATTTCTGGTCGACGGCAATCGCCTGCCTGATTTCTCAGGGTTTGCGACCACCTCGGTGCGTGCCATCGTGCGCGGAGACGCCAGCGAAAAATGTATAGGCGCTGCCTCCATTCTAGCCAAGACTGTACGTGATACCTATATGGATCATGCGCATAGCATCTATCCTTCATATCGGTTCTCGGATCACAAAGGGTATCCGACGCCGGTTCATCGGCAATTGCTGGCGCAACACGGGCCCTGTCCGCTGCATCGACGATCGTTTGCCCCTGTGCGTGAAGTTCTGTCGCTACAATCCGCGCCATGAGTTCCTTCGTCCATCTGCGGCTGCACACCGAGTACTCACTCGTCGATGGAGTGGTGCGCATTCCCGAACTCATGCAGGCGGTTGCCACCGCCGGCATGCCGGCCGTCGCGCTGACCGATCAAAGCAATCTGTTCGGCATGGTCAAGTTCTACAAGGAAGCGCAGGCGCGGGGCATCAAACCCGTGATCGGCGTGGACGCGTGGATTCGAGAGTTGGGCGAGCGCGCGGTTCCTTCGCGCATCGTGCTGTTGTGTCAGAACCTGGCTGGTTATCGCCGTTTGACGCAACTGGTCTCGCGCTCGTATCTGGAGGGCCAGCTGCAGGGTGTGCCGATGCTGGAACGGGACTGGCTCGATGCAGCCGCGCTCACCGGACTCATCGTCCTGTCCGGCGGCAGCGACGGCGATGTCGGCCGCGCCGTGGCGCGCGGCCGCGACGATGAAGCGGCGCGCGCGTTGCAGCGTTGGCAGGCGATGTGCGGCAACCGCTTCTACCTGGAAGTGCAACGCACCGGTCACCCGGGCGAGCAGATCTACGTTGATGCCGCGCTGGATCTTGCCTCGCGTCACGGCGTCGCCGCGGTGGCCACCAACAATGTGCGTTTCCTGGCACGCGAAGATTTCGAGGCGCATGAAGCACGCGTGTGCATTCGTGAGGGCGCACAGCTTGCCGATCCGGGCCGCGCGCGACGCTACACCGAAGAGCAATTCCTGAAGACGCCGGCCGAAATGACGGCGTTGTTTGCCGATACGCCCGAGTTGCTCGCCAACAGCGTTGAGATCGCCAAGCGCTGTTCGTTGGAAATCAAGCTGGGTGAATCGAAGTTGCCCGCCTACCCGGTGCCGGGCGGCATCAGTACCGAAGATCACCTGCGAACGGAAGCGCGCAATGGATTGCGTGCGCGGTTGCAGGAGGTTGACGTGCGTCACGCCGCAGGCGCGGTGGCAGCGCCTGCGCCTGTCGAGGACTACGACCGACGTCTGGCCCTCGAACTCGATGTCATCTGCAACATGGGATTTGCCGGATACTTTCTGATCGTCGCCGATTTCATCCGCTGGGCACGCGCGAACGGCGTACCGGTGGGTCCGGGCCGCGGTTCCGGTGCAGGTTCTCTGGTCGCCTGGGTGCTGGGCATCACCGATCTGGATCCCATCGAACACGATCTGCTGTTCGAGCGATTCCTGAATCCCGAACGCGTTTCCATGCCGGACTTCGACATCGACTTCTGCATGGACGGTCGGGACCGCGTCATCGACTACGTGGCGGAGAAATACGGCCGCGCGCGAGTCTCGCAGATCATCACCTACGGCACGCTCGCCGCCAAGGCCGTGGTGCGCGATGTGGGCCGCGTGCTGGGCCACCCCTACGGCTACGTCGACAAGATCGCCAAGCTCATCCCCTTTGAAATCGGCATGACCTTGGACAAGGCGCTCGAGCAGGAAGATGAACTGCGC
>JANMXI010000359.1:0-9406 GCA_031394735.1 Pseudomonadota bacterium
GCGCGCGCCGAACCAGCCGAGTTTCAAGGTGTCGCCGCTGCGCTCGAGCAGCATTCCGGCAACCCACTCTCCGTGGCTGTGAAGACAAGCGAGGGTGTGCTGTGCCGAACGCTGCAGGAACAACTCTTCGGAGACCGAGACTGCCTCATCCTGGAATCTTGACATCACGTAGGGCCGATACAGGTCGCGAAAGAACCGGCGGATGCTGTCATTGCCCGACTGGAACGCCAATGTGTAGTTCGAGCGACGGGTGTGGCGTTCGACTTCGCGCCGCAGGTGCCGCGAGAACAACGCCTGCGCGCCGTCGTGCGCGGAGGTCAGATCGATTGACTGACTGATCCAGGCCGGCATGCGGATGTCCGAGGGGGGCGCAAGCAGCGCGCTGCGCAGCGGCGATCGTTCGCTCACGACTAGATCGATGCCGCGGTCGCATGCGCCGGGAGTCGCTGCCTGTCCGCTCAAGGTCGCAATGTTCGCGTCGCTGAACAAGTGGGATGCGAGAAAGCGCAGGGTTGCTGAACTGCCCGAGTAGGCCGCGCGCAGGGGAGTCTGCGACCCCTTGATCAGACCCTGCAGGTGCACCTGTGGGGTTGCCGCGGGCCCCACCAGCAGACCTGCATGCCAGATGAGGCTGTCGAACATGGCATCACCTGGCGTAGGAGCGGACGGCGCGGAATTTTTCCGCCTTCGGATGAGCGTCTGTGCCCAGCTCGCCGGCGCGCACGCTGAGCTCGGGGCCAAGCAATTGCGTGACCGCGAGCCGCGCCCGCTCGCGCACCGCCTGTGCGTCCGCGCTCGAGGTTTGCAACAGTACATCGACCGATCGATCCTCGCGCTGCACGACCTGGTAGCGGCCGATATCGCGCATCGCCTCCAGTGCCTGAACGATTCTGTAGGGTGAGAGGCGCTTGCCCGAGGGCAGCAGCACGCCGTCGATTTCCCGGCCCACGAATTCTATGATCGGTTTGTGCGGTAGCGTGTGGTCGCGTCGCACGAGATCTCCGGTGTCATAGCGGACCAGCGGCATGGCGCACTCGCGCAATGTCGTCACTACAAGCCTCTCCAGCGCTGGATCCGTGGCGGGAAGGTATTCGGCCAACACATCATTGGCCACGACTCGGTACTGCGTCTCACCGGCGCGGCGATAGGCGAATAATCCGATTTCCGTCATGCCATAGAAGTCCGCCGCCTCAATGCCGAATGCATCGCGCAGCGCACGTTGATCCTCCGGCCGCAACAGTTCTGCCGTGGCGATCAATACCCTGGGCCGATGCGCCGCGCCGGTCTGTGGCAGCTCCTGTGCCATGGATAAGAGCGCGCGCACGGGTCCGTACAGTACCTGCGGTCGCTCGCTCAGATAGCGGGCGCTCAACGCCTGTTCCGAATCGCGCATGTCGAGGTAAGTCCAGCGCACCAGCGTGTTCATTCTCGAACTGCGATGCGTGGACACGATCCACAGCTTGAAACCGGGCCGATAGCCGACCGCTAGCAACGCTTTGAGAAAGCGCCATTGCCGCCGCCGCCGGCTGCCGGCATCGATGAGCGTATCCACGGGCTCGCCGCTGGACCCGCCGCTGCGCTCCACGCTGTTGCGGGCGCGGGCATAGCGGGCATCCAGCCTGCCCTGAATTCCTGCATCACGCAGCTGCTGTTTGCCGATCAGGGGAATTCGCTCGAATTGGTTTTGCGTTAGCAGCGGGTCGAATCCGCAGCGGGCCCAATGATCGCGGTACATCGCCACATTGGCCGACAGCGCGCCGCAGTTGATTCGCACCGCCGGTGAGCGCGGCATCGGCTTGCCTGCCAGGCCGCTCACATTGAGGCTACCGGCAGTCCGGCGCGTTCGCCAATCATGTCGGCCGTGCGGGCGGAGGTGATGTCCGCGAGGATCCGGGCACGTTGCCTGAAATCGGTGGGATCATTGAGCGCCTCTGTGGTCAGGCGCTCGATTTTCTCGATCGGATTGCCGCCGCGAAACTCATCCAACGACACGGTGCGGGGGGGCATCCCCAGCATTTGGAACATACCCTCGAATTTGCCGTTGTAGGCAAGCCCCACGACCGGCGTGCCCATGGAGACTGCAAATATCAACGGGTGCATGCGGGAGGAGATCAGCAGCATGAGCTTGCCGGTGACGGCCTTGTACTCGGCGGCAGAACGGATGGTGGCGACACCGATCGGGACCTTGCCGCGCAGATTGTCGGCGATGGTGCGGCAGGTCGCGGTGTCGCCCTCATGCGCCAAGTCGTAGCTGGGCATCATCAGCACGCCGCAGTCGTGCAGCCGTGCCAGGCGCTCGATGAGCGTGCTCAGTTCGCTGGTCAGGCGGTTCATTTCGACCGCGCCGGAATTGTTGTCCAGTCCCATGCGAACGCGCAGCTTGTGGGGCAGGAAGCCGCGATGATGAAACCAGCGCCGCAGGGCAATGCCGATGACACGCCCCTGCGGCACGCCGGCATCCGCAATGATGTTGTCCGCGATCTGCGACGGCGCCGGGTGCAGCATGAAAGCCGGATCGGGGACCAGATCCACGGGTTTGGAGGTGCAGGCGGACAGCCAGTCAAGGGCATAGCGGTCGCGGACCGATATCTTGCTCATGGTGTTGCACGCCATGCGCGCAAACAACCTGCTTTCCCAATGCTGAAGCGGGCCTGCGCCCAGTGCATGCCCGACCACGCGGGCATTCACGCAACCCATGAGGAAGGTCCGCAAACCCCAATAGGGCATCTTGACGCGGCTGTCATCGTCCTGAAACAGACCGCCACCGCCGATGATGACTAGGTCCTGCAGGCTGGCGGATCCAATCAGACGTGCATAGCCGCCCAGACCCATGGGCAGCACTTCGCACAGCCCGGGGCTGGATCCGGGCATCCGTTGGTTCGAGATGGCGGTAATTTCGACATTGCGGTCGGCGCCATGCAGCGCATAGCACATCGATTCGAAAATCGCCGCGTCGCCTAAATTGTGGTCGGCGTCGCCGCCGAGGATGAGCACTTTGGTCATTCAAGCCTTATGAGAGCCGACCAACGCGATCGACATGATTCATCAAACTGAAGATTACAGAACACGGCTCAATTGCACTGTTAACAGTCCCTCAAATGTCCAGCCTCCACTCGACCGGCAAAAGTGAACTTTTGTCTCCCTGCCGCATCATAGCCCGATGCGAAACTGCATTGTCTACTTTGATTATGTAATACTGGAACTTGATCCAGGTCACGCCGCCAAATGCTCGGTTCGTCAATACTCTGCGTTCGATTTTTGGCAGATACCCGATGCGCGGGCCGGCTTTAGGCCCGGCTACCGCTTTGACTACAACGAACAGGCAATGACCCAGCCGTGATTTTTAAGCAGAACGTTTCCATCATGCTCGTAACGGTGTTGCAGGCATTGCTGCCGCCGGTGATCGTGTTCGGCTGCCTGTATTTCACGGCGGACGCCTACGATGTGGACTTCAACGAGTCGTTTCAGGTCCTGTCCATCATCGCCATCGCCATCAGCGTGATGCTGCTGCGGCCCTCGGGCAGCATGACCGAGCACCTCCTGGCACAGCGGGTGCCCATGGCGGCCGGCATCCTGATCCGCTGGATCGCCTTGCTGGGCATTTTGTTGGCCATCGGCTATGCGACCAAACTGTCTTCGCAGTTTTCGCGTCGGGCCATCCTGACCTGGGTGGTCCTGACCCCAGTCATCTTGATTCTGGTGGCGCTGGCATTGCGAGAGTTCACACGCCGGCTGCTGATGGTGCCCGCAAACGCCCGCAGCGTGGTATTCGCCGGCGGCAACGATGTCAGCCTGTCGCTGAGCGAGCGAATCATTGCCAACTCTGAACTGTGTATGAAAGTGCTGGGCTTTTTCGACGATCGCAGCGCGGAGCGCTTGGCGCTACCGCCAGGCACTGAGTTGCTGGGGAAGTTACCGGACCTTGCTGGTTACGTTCGAACGCACAAGATCGAAGTCATCTTCATCGCGCTGCCCATACGGCACGTGCGACGTGTCATGGACCTGATCGATGAGTTGCGCGACACCACTGCGTCCATTTACTACGTCCCGGACATCCTGGTTTTCGATTTGATCCAGGCGCGCACCGGGGAAATCATGGGGATTCCCGTTGTGTCGATGTGCGAGACGCCGTTTCATGGTGCATCCGGGTTCGTCAAGCGTGCGATGGATGTGGTCTTTTCATTGCTAATCCTGATTCTGATCCTGCCGCTCATGGGCATCGTCGCGATGCTCATCAAGTTGTCCTCCCCTGGTCCAGCGATATTCCGGCAGCGACGCTATGGCTTGGACGGCCGTGAAATCACCGTGTACAAGTTTCGCACCATGAATGTGGTGGAGGATGGCCACCGGATCGTGCAAGCCTCCAAGTCCGATGCCCGCATCACCTCGATCGGCAAGGTGCTGCGGCGATTCTCATTGGATGAACTGCCGCAATTGGTGAACGTGCTGCAGGGACGGATGAGCCTGGTGGGCCCGCGTCCGCATGCGGTGGCGCACAACGAAGAATATCGTAAGCTCATCAAAGGTTACATGATGAGGCATAAGGTGTTGCCGGGCATCACCGGGCTTGCCCAGGTCAACGGCTGCCGCGGTGAGACCGTGAAGCTCGAAGACATGCAGGCGCGCGTGAATTTCGACCTCGAATACCTGCGGCACTGGACCCCGATGTTGGATTTCAAGATTCTGGTGCTGACCGCGCTGCAATTGTTTGGACACGAGCGGGCGTACTGAAAACCATGCCTCCTCGATTTATGGCTCACGCCGATCGTCTGGCCGGTCAATTTGCATCGTTGTTTGAAGTCTCGCGCCCCGCCAACGCGCAACGCCAGTCGTGGGAGGTGCCCGCACTGCTGATCATTCTGGTGTTGGCTGCCGTGGTCCGGTTCTGGGGACTGGGCTCCTGGGGGCTTGAAAACGACGAAGAAACCATGGCCATGCCGACCATGCATATTTTGCAGGACGGCACACCCATGCTTCCCAGCGGCATGTTTTACGCCCGCGGTATCTCTCAGCTTTACATGATGGCGGGTTCTGCAAAGCTGTTCGGCGTCTCCGAATGGGCCTTCCGGCTTCCGTCGGTGCTGTGCGGATTGGGCCTCGTGGTGTTGACGATGTATTACGGGCGGCGGTTCTTGAGCCCGGTTCCCAATCTCGCCTTGGTCTTGATTGCTGCTTTTCTGCCGGCGTTTATCGCCGACTCTCAGGAAGCACGCATGTATATCTTCATGAGCGCCTGTTTGGCCGGATTCGGTGTGCTCATATTCGAATGGGAACGCAGCGCCAAACCGGCGTACCTGGCCGCTGCAGTTGCCGTCATGCTGGTAGGCCTGCAATTTCATGTGCTGACCGTATTCGGCGCCTTTTTGGTGTTCTATCCCGGTTTGATTCAAGGCAATGTCAGAAAACTGATTCAGGGCGCCATTGCGTTTGCCGCGATCGTTGCCGGGTACTTCCTGATCAGTCATTGGGTTCAGTCGTTCTATCCGCCGAGACTGCCTCAGCACGGGATCGAGGTGGTTCTCGATGAGCGGATTGGTGGCTTGGAATGGACCAATACCGAGCCACTTTGGCTTATGCTGTGCGCGGCTGGATTTCTGGCCCTCGTGACCTTCGCTATGCGCCGCGTGAAAGTCGGCAAGACTGCGCTGATAGCCGGCACCTTGCTGTTCCTGGGTTTCTGCGCTCAAGTGCTTTACTTCAATCACGTCGGACTTCTTCTTCTGCTTGCCGCGATTCTCGTGCTCGCAAGACAGAGCGCAGGATCGAAATCCCTTTACGCCCTCGTTGCTTTTCTCGCGATAACGATCATGGCCGTGGAATTTATCCTGCTGCATCATGCCGGTGTAGGAGGTTCGCGCAAGGTACTCGGGGCTATGGTCGGGCTGCCGAGCATATGGCCATTTCTGCGGATGGCGCAGTTTTCGCCGGCCGCACTTGCGCTTGCCGCCGCTGGCATTGCAATCGCGCTGTTCAAGTTCTCGCGTGGCCAGCGACTCGCAGAGTATTGGCTCTTTTTCGCGCTCGGTGTGTGGGTGCCCATGTTGATGCTGGGCGTGTTCAGCTGGGACGTGGCGCCGCGATATACCGAATTCGCGTTGCTGCCCGTGTTCATTGCCGCGATCGCGCCTTGGGTTGGTAACCGGTCGCTTGGGGTTGGTGCGCTCGCGGTTGTTGTCGCGCTCGCCGTGGTCATCGTCAATCCGCTGGCCGTCGCCAAGGTCGTCAACGCAGGCTATACGATTCACCCCGATCACAAGGGCGCCGCGGAATTCATCAAGTCGGTTCACCTGAAGCCCAATGACATCGTGCTGGCGGAGGACGTCAATCAGCAAACCTACTATCTGGGTCACGTTGACTATTGGCTGATCGGCGAAGAAACGGCAGAGTTGTTCGCACGCCCCGTGGGCGGCGAACTCAGAGACATGTACACGAACGCGCCAGTGATCAAGACAGGTGAAGAATTGACCGGCTTGATTCAGCGCAAGGGTCGGGGCGACATCTACGTCATCGGCAGCGGCGAACAGCAGGAAGACGGTCGCCGGCATGCGCGCGGGTCCGGGATCTCCGCCGTCATGCAGTCGAGTGACTTTAAAGTGGTTTATCACGGTCGCGATGGACTGACCAAGGTCTGGAAAGTGGACGCACCGGGGGCTGAACCTCAGGCGCCTCCCACGGCGCGCTGATCGTGTCTGGCTTCGGCCGGCAAGCCTTCTTGCTCAGCGCGGCTCGCCTTGCCAACTATGGTCTGATGATCGTAAGCCCGGTAATCCTGGTCCGTTTTCTCACGGTTGAAGATTTTGGCCGGTACCGCGAATTTCTGATGTACGGATCAATGTTGCAGGGCTTTGCTTCTCTGACGATCAATGACAGCCTGCTTTACTTCACGCCGAAGTATCCCGCGAGCTCTTGGCGCATCGTTAGAGCCACTTCCGTCCTCGTAGCCTGCAACTGCGCCGCCGTTATTTTCCTGCTGGTGCTGTTCGATAAGGTATCCGGTGGTGGACTAGTTGGTCCGTATTTGTGGTCGGTATCCGCATACGTCATTTTCTTCGTCAACGTCGACTTCTGGGAGTCATTCTTGCTGGCGCGACGTCAGACGGGCGCGATGTTTGCCTACACGGCGGGGCGGTTGATCGGTCGCATGCTCGTCGTCGTGGCAGTGGCGATCGCCACACACGACGTCAATACCATCATCCTTGCGCTGGTGGGCCTGGAAGGCCTGCGACTGGTGATATCGGCAATCGCGTGGCGCTACACCACGCGCGAAAGCGTGGAACCGCCGGTGCCGAATCTGCTTCGCGAGCAGCTACATTTCTGCGTTCCGGCCGGCATTGCCATGATCCTGACTCAGACGAATCGCAGTCTCGGAAACATCGTAGTAGTCAAATTTCTAGGCGCCGCTGCTCTGGCTCAATTCACGATTGGAACCTACGGCGAACCTATAGTGATCGCGCTGCGCAATTCCATATCCACTGCGTTGCTGCCGGAAATGGTCCGGCGCAATGCGGTTTCCACTAAAGAACCATTATCCTTGTGGCAGAAAACAACGGTTGTCAATTGCATGTTGGTATTGCCTGCTGCCGTGCTATTGGCGCGCTACGCATTTCCGCTCGTCACCAAAGTGTTCGGCGCCAACTACCAGGCGGCGGTGCCCGTGCTGCAAATCTACGGCTTTGCCATGGTGCGCTCCTGTTTTGATTTCTCTCCGCCGCTGCGTTCCGTCGGCAAGACCCGGCCGCTGGTACTCAGCAACATTGCGGCTATCGTCTCCAATTCGGTGTGCCTGTTTCTGCTGCTGCCGCTCCTGGGGATATCAGGGGCCATGATCGCGCGCGTAGTATCGGGATTCTTCGACGGCGCTTATCTTGGATTTGCGGTCACGCAGATTTATGGTATCAGCGCGCGGAAAATGCTCCCATGGGCGTCGCTTGCAAAACTGGTGTCGTCAGCCACGCTGGCCGCCGGTATCCTGATCGGTGACTTTTGGACCGATAAATTCGGCGTCGCCGGCGTGCTGATTGCCTCGTTGGCCTACGGCGGATTGTTCACCGCCTTTACGCTGATGTGGCGGATCCCGGAGGCCGAGACTTTGCTGAGAAAATTTACCGCCGCTGCCGCTCGATTTGGGCGTGCAATTCGGAATGGTTGAACCGATGATGTGCCCACAAATCCACTTCGACTATCGGGGCTGAGCATGCGATATCTCCTTGCGCTGATGATTCTGGTTTTGGCAGCTAGCGATGCGTTGAAGCTCGATTTGAGTCTTGCACCAGGCCTGAGTGCAAAGAATGCGCTGGTGTATATCACAACCCTGCTGTTGGTCTTGCGAATCATAATTCGTAGGGAATTTCGCCTGGAATTGCCAGGATTGACGCTTGGCTTCGCGATATTGATCGCGTACGCCGTGCTGTCTTTTGTTGCCATTGTGACCATCATTCATTATCCGCGCTACCAGGTCTTTGCAAGTCTATTGATTCTCAAAGGGCTGTTGATCGACAGTGCCATTTTCTTTTTCGTCTTTTTCTACGGACTCGAGTCGGCGGCGGATGCGAAGTTCATGACGAAAGTCATTCTCCTCGCCGTTGCCGGTGCTAACGCGATTTCGCTGCTAGATGTCTCGGGTATCGTAAGTCTCGGTGTGACTGTTGTTGGCGAGTCTGGAGCTGAAGCAGATCGCGTTTTTGGTCCATTTGGACATGCGAACGAAACTGCGGCGCTGATCATCTGCTTGCTGCCGGCATATTTCGCTGCTGCGAGCAAATCTTCGGGCTATGGCAGATTGCTGTGGATCGGCAGTGGATCCGTTTCTGCACTCATGTTTATTCTCACTGGATCCCGTGGCGGTCTTGTAGGCATGGTGATTGGTTACCTATGGGCGGCATATTTATCGCGGAAGATATTGCCCAAAGGAGCGCTCGGGAGTTTTATGAAGTGGGCGTTCATCGCAACGATTATCGCATTGCCAATATTTGCTGTTCTCGAACTGAAGTTTGGAAGCGTGCTACTCGAAAGAATTCTTACCTACGATCCGTCGGAGGGAGGATCCGGTCGTGTTTATATCTGGCGAACGGCGATTGAGCGGATGATGGACCATCCGCTAACGCTCATCACGGGGTTTGGTTGGAACGCATATACAACCATGGGATTCATATTCGTGATGCACAACCACTATCTTTGGCTTTGGTTCGAACTGGGGCTTGTGGGCGTGATTACCTACATTTTGATGATTAGACAGTCGATCGCCACGGCGAAATCCACGTCGCGCATGGTCGATGCGGAGACGCGCGCGTACATGATTGCATTTATATTTGGAATGATGAGTCTGTCGGTCGCGATTTTCTTCGTACTTCTGGGACTGCCGTGGGTATACATCTGGGCATACGTGGGAACAACCATGCGCCTCGCG
>JANMXI010000360.1:0-59834 GCA_031394735.1 Pseudomonadota bacterium
CCACCCGAGATGTATCCATCGCCTTCAGGTCTTACCCAAAAACCGCTGGGATCCACCACCAGCGGCAGATCCTC
The DNA here is from genome assembly GCA_031394735.1 of Pseudomonadota bacterium. Classification (GTDB taxonomy): domain Bacteria; phylum Pseudomonadota; class Gammaproteobacteria; order Steroidobacterales; family Steroidobacteraceae; genus TMP-86. The sequence goes on from JANMXI010000360.1 coordinate 75, forward strand.
CAGCTTCTCCGCGCATCGAAACGCGAACACGGTCCGTTTCTCGGGAGCTATGGGAAGCTCCATGCCCGCAAAGGCCGCGATACTGGCCGCGTGCGGACCACCCGCGTTGACCACAATGTTCGCCTCAATCCGCTGTCCGCCGGCAGTATCCACCGAAGCGACACGATGGCCCTGCATCTGAAAACCCACGGCGCAATCATGGCAATACTGAACGCCCAGACTTCGCGCCTTGGTCTTGAACGCCTGCAACACGCTGTAGCCGTCAAACCAACCCTCGCCCGCAGTACCGAGGGCGCCGAGGCCCAGGTCGTGCGTGGTCAGCCAGGAATAGCGTGTCGACAGTTCCTGTTGAGTCAGCGACACGACGGGTACGTGGTTGGCGCTTTGCAGCGACACTGCCGCTTGCAGACCGCATTCAAGCCCCTGCTTGGCAAGATAGAGATAGCCACGCTCAATGAGTCCGATCGCGGGAATGCAGTCGTCTACCGCAAGGCGCTCAGCGATGGTGCGGAAAAACTCGAATCCGTAGCGCGACATGTCCATACAGACCGGCGTCGTGAACTGCTGTCGAATCGAACTGGCCGACAAGGCCGACGAGGCGCGCGAATAGCTCGGGTCCCGCTCAATGACCAGCACCGAGCGCTGGCCGGATTCCGCCAGGTGAAAGGCGATCGACGATCCGACGACACCGCCACCAACGATGACAACGTCGAATCCCATCAGCTCCGACCGGGCACGGGAACGGTGTAGTTCAATCGCAGACGGCCTCCGTCCGGGTAAACGGTTTGACCCGGCCTGTCGGCCCCATGGGCGGCACTGATAGAACTGGCCAAAGACGTCACGATGGTGCCCGGTTCAATCGGATTGACGCGAATGCCGCGCCGTGCCGACGAGATTGCAGGCATCTTCGTCGATCGCTCTAGCGCACCCTTCGACAGCGCATGCGGCATCTGATTGGGTTTACCCGGAATTGCGTTCACCGATTACATAGTAGCGATCCTGCTTCGCTTCTGCATCAAATGCGGACGATCACTGACTCGATTGCGCGCACGCCCAAGATGCGCGGCCTCTTTTACCAGGAGGTCATCCGTCGGAACGCCCCGGCGTAACCAGGCAGCAGGTCAGGCGCGTCCGAAACCGCCACCGCCGGGAGTTTCGATGATGAATACATCTCCAACGTCGACGTCCACTTTTGCAGTCGAACTCAGTGCCACGATATCGCCGTTTCTGCGCTGCACCCACGCGCGTCCAGCAGCTCCCGGTTCACCACCCTCCAACCCAAACGGCCTCACTCGATGTCGATTGGCGAGCAACGATGCCGTCATCGCTTCGCGGAACTGAATCCGGCGCACGACGCCATCGCCGCCTTTTCTCCTCCCCGCGCCTCCAGATCCGCGCCGGATGCAAAATGATTCGAGAAGCACGGGGAACCTCCATTCGAGTACTTCGGGATCTGTCAGCCTACTGTTCGTCATATGCGTGTGCACCGCACTGGTTCCGTCAAAATCCGCGCCCGCACCCGAGCCGCCGCAGATCGTCTCGTAGTACTGATATTGCGCATTTCCAAAGGTAAAGTTGTTCATTGTGCCCTGGGCAGCCGCGAGCCGACCCGTCGCGCCATACAGCGCATCCGTGATGACTTGACTCGTTTCCACATTGCCAGCCACGACCGCTGCCGGGAATTGTGGCCGCAGCATTGAACGCTCCGGAATGATCAATTCAATGGGCTCGAGGCATCCATCATTCATCGGAATGTCAGCGTCGAGCAACGTGCGGATCACGTACAGCGTCGCAGCTCTGCAAATTGACGCCGGCGCATTGAAATTCGTCGCCTGTTGCGGACTCGAGCCCGTGAAATCAATCCTCGCCCGTCCCTGCGCGCGATCCACCGCGATATCCACCTCGACTGCAGAACCATTGTCGAGTTCGTATCGAAAATGACCGTCGGGCAGGATTGACAACATTTGCCTCACCGAGCACGCTGCATTGGCGCGGACGTGGTCCATGTAGGCGAGCACGACATCCCGACCGACCGATTGCATCAAATGCCGCAATTCCTGTGCGCCGCGAGCACATGCAGCAACCTGCGCTTTAATATCGCCGAGATTCTGGTCGGCGTTTCGGACAGGATAGGGACCACTCGACAGCAGCGAGCGAAATTCCTTTTCGCGAAACTTCCCGGCGTTGATCAGTAGAAAGTTGTCAATCAGCACGCCCTCCTCTTCCAAGGTCGTGCTGTCGGACGGCATTGATCCCGGTGTGCTCCCACCGATATCGGCGTGATGGCCGCGCGCCGCGACATTGAACAAGAGCGTCGTTCCACTCTCATCGTAGATCGGCATCACCACGGTCACGTCAGGAAGATGAGTCCCACCGTCGTATGGGTTATTCAGGGCAACCACATCACCCGGCTTCGGATTCACAGACAATGCTGCGCGAACACTATCGCCCATCGAGCCAAGGTGAACCGGCATATGCGGCGCGTTGGCGATGAGGCGCCCGGTCGCGTCGAACAACGCGCAGGAGAAATCCAATCGCTCTTTGATGTTCACCGAATACGCCGTGTTTTGCAACGCAAAGCCCATTTGTTCTGCGATCGACATGAACAGATTATTGAAGATCTCCAATCGGATGGGATCAAGCTCAACCGAACTCTGTGCCTGCGTCCGCGCAACCGTGCGCGTCAGTATCAGATCACCAATCGCGTTATGTACGGCTCGCCAGCCGGGCTCAACCACGGTGCTGGACGCGGCATCAAAGATGATCGCAGGGCCGTCGACGGATTGACCTGCCGGTAAAAGCGCCCGGTCGTAAATCGGCGTTTTCCGCGCCTGCCCGGCCATGTGGATTGTGGAATTGCGCGTTGGCAGCGCCGGTTCTGAAGCCGTTATTGCCGGCACCGATGCGCCGCTTCCGACCGAAGCGCCGATCATTTCGACGGACACCGATTCCACCACAAGTGTCGTGTCTGGCATGGTGAAGGCGAAACGTTTCGCGTAGCCGCCTTCAAAACGCTCCAGCATTTGCTCAAATGAGCCGAAGTCGATCTCGAGCGCGCTGTCGGATCCGCCATATTTAATGTGCAATCGGACTTCGGCGCGTATGAGGTCCTTGGCCACGCCCTGATTCTCGAGCTCGCGCCGACCCTTATCCGTCATTTCCTCGATGAGTTTGCGCAACGTGACGATGAGCTTCGCGTCCAGCTCGGCTTCCACGGTCTCCTGCTTCAGCAGCCTCGAGTCCGCCAATCCCATCCCATAAGCCGACAGCACGCCGGCGAACGGATGAATCATGATACGACTCATTCCGAGCGCGTCCGCTACCAGACAGGCATGCTGCCCCGCAGCTCCGCCAAAGCAGGCCAGGGTATAGCGCGTGACATCGTAGCCCCGTGCGACGGACACCTGCTTGATGGCATTCGCCATGTTGTCGACCGCAATCCTCAGGAATCCGTCTGCAATCGTGACCGGTTCCATGCGCTTCCCCGTCGCCGCAGCGACTTCGTCCGCCAGCGCAGCGAATTTCGCACGAACCACCTCCTCATCCAGTCTTTGATCGCCATGAACGCCAAATACGGGCGGGAAGATCGCCGCCTGAAGCTTGCCGGTCATCACGTTGCAGTCGGTGATGGTCAAAGGCCCGCCGCGTCTGTAGCTGGCCGGTCCCGGATTGGCGCCGGCCGACTCGGGACCGACTCGAAAACGCGTGCCATCAAAGCGGCAGATCGAGCCACCGCCCGCTGCAACCGTATGGATGTTCATCATGGGAGCGCGCAGACGGACTCCGGCAATGACAGTTTCAAAGCTGCGTTCATAGTGACCAGCGTAGTGCGAAACGTCCGTTGACGTTCCGCCCATGTCAAATCCGATGACGCGGTCGAATCCCGCGGCCTGCGCTGTTCGAGCCATTCCCACAATGCCGCCCGCCGGTCCGGAAAGGATCGAGTCCTTTCCTTGAAACAGATTCGCGGAAATCAGCCCTCCATTGGATTGCATGAAGGACAGCGGCACCGAAGGCCCCAACTCACGGGCTAGTTGATCCACGTATCGGCGCAAGATGGGCGATAGGTAGGCATCCGCCACAGTCGTATCGCCACGGCTCACCAATTTCATCAATGCCGCGGTCTGGTGACTGGTTGAGATCTGCGTGAATCCGATCTCGCGCGCGATACTCGCGACGCTGATCTCATTTGCGGGATAGCGATAGCCATGCATGAATACGATGGCGATCGATCGCACTCCCTGCGAGTAGACGTGCTCCAGAGTCGAACGAACGGCGCTCTCATCCAGGGGTCGCAGCAAGTCTCCGTGCGCTGAAACACGCTCGTCGATTTCCACCACCCTCTCGTATAGCTGGCTCGGCAGATCGATCCTACGATCGAACAGTCTCGGCCGATTTTGGTATCCAATGCGCAACGCATCGCGAAAGCCGAGCGTAACCGCCAGCAGAGTTCGCTCGCCTTTGCGCTCGAGAAGCGCATTGGTTGCAACGGTGGTGCCCATCTTGACTTCGGCAATCAAGTCACTGGGAATCGGACCCGTGGGGCAATTGAGAAGCTCTCGAATGCCTTGAACCGCCGCGTCGGGGTATCGATCGGGATTCTCTGACAGCAGCTTATGAAAGACCAGGCTTCCGTCCGGCTTTTGTGCCACGACGTCGGTGAAGGTGCCGCCACGGTCAATCCAAAAGCGCCATGCGTTCGACGAGGTGTCAATGACTTGACGAGACATCGGCTACGCTCGAACTCACATTCTATCCTCCGGCAAGCGCGCCAACCGTGCGCGCATCGAACCAAAACGGCACGACTATCAGATAGGCGTCCGTGTCAAATCAGCAGACACGAGCCCAAATGCTCCGCGACGTCCATGCTGCGATCCCCATAATTTAGCGTCCCGCTGCGTCATTCACCGTGGAGATATTCTAACAACGTATCGCATATGGGTCTCGCAGCTTTTTGGGTAAGCGCGGCTCGCGCGGTGGGCAATCCTTAGCTATCGCCAATACCGACATGCCGCGTAGATAACGCCCAACACGTAGAGGATCCCAAAAATCAACTTGTTGTGACGGGCGAGCCACTCGGGCAAATAGATATCGAAATTATCCCGGCGATCGGTCGTATACGCTTCCGCGACAATCGTCAGCGGACAACGCCAGCCGTTGAAAAGCAGCACGGCCATCTCCAACAACACGATGCCCGCAAGGATGGCGGCCCATCCGGGGTAACCACGCCAGCTCGCCCACGGAATCCCCAGAATGCACGCGACCAGCACTGCCCACGCGATCGTGTGCACCACTTTGACCGTCGTCAGAGCAGCAAAGTCATTCATGTCGCGAATCCACTTCATACATGAGACGACGGAACTGCCGGATCAAGTCCTGCATATGTCGCTCGACTGAAACGCGTTCACTCCGCGCGCCAACCCCAGCCGTGCGCGAACCTCGCTGGCGTGCAACCGCCATTGATACACCTCGTCGACTTTTCCCGGCTTGGCGTAACAATAGTTTTGAACAACAAGGCGCGTGGATGGATCACTGGCATTCGGTGCTGAAACTGCTGTCGAAGCACGCTGCGCGGCGACGGTGGCGGCAAATAGGACAGCAACACAAAGCACTCGAGACTTGCTGAGCCTTGACATCAGAATCTCCCGGAATCAGATGGATCAACCAGCGAGAATTGTAGCAGCGTGTTGGGCGGTACCCCTGCGCGCGCATGAGTGCACCGCGCGGCATTCGGTGACCCCGGCACTCTCCCGACAATGGCCGCGGACTTGACTGTCGCAACATTTCGGTGGTGAAACTGGGAGGCAGTTACAAGATCAACGAATCCTTTACACTACGCGCAGGACTGAGCAAATCGCAGCAACCGGTGCCGGCTTCATTCCGCCGTATCCTTTGCACATGGGTTTAAATGACATCAGATCTTTGGACTGCATTGTTGGGTGGAATGCTGATCGGCGCGGGTAGCGCTACGCTGTTGCTGCTCAACGGCAAGATCGCGGGCATCAGCGGCATAGTGGAGAACGCCGTCTTCGGTGTAGTCGGCGAACAGGCTTGGCGCGTGGCCTTCCTGTTAGGTCTGGTGGCGCCGGCATTGATTCTGGGACTGGGCCACATTGAATTCGCGCAAGGTTTGCCGGGGCTGGCGCTGTCCGGTCTGCTCGTCGGTTTCGGTACGCGACTCGGTTCCGGCTGTACCAGCGGACATGGCGTCTGCGGAATCTCCAATCTGTCGCCGCGGTCACTTCTCGCAACCTTGGTCTTCATGCTGACGGCCATTGCCACGGTGGCCATTGTTCGTCACGGAGCGCTGCTGTGGGGTTTCTAATCTCCCTGGTGGCCGGAATCCTGTTCGGTCTAGGCCTTCTCCTCTCGCGCATGTGCGATCCGCAGCGTGTCCTTGCATTCCTGGATGTCGGCGGACAATGGAATCCAGCGCTGGCGTTCACCATGGCAGGAGCGATTCTCGTCGCCGCGCCGGCGTTTTTCTGGGTGCGCAGGCGCGGATCGAATTTGCGCAAGCAGCCGGTGAAACTGCCGGATCGGTTTACAATCGACAAGTCACTGGTCGGCGGAAGCGCGATCTTCGGCGTTGGCTGGGGTCTGTCAGGCATCTGCCCCGGACCTGCGTTGTTGTTGCTGACGGCGGGGACGATTGAGTCGATAGTTTTCATTGCCGGCGTGGTCGCTGGGATGGTTCTTCTTCGTGTGCCGCCAATCCGGCGCGCATCATTGACACGCGCGCCGGACCCTTGAATTCCGCAACGCACCGCGGTTCCACATCCGGATACAACGTCATGAGCTGAGCGGCCACCCCGTTAGTCCACCCAAATCCATCCTGCAAGGGGTACTCGCCGCCGCCACCCGATCGTCCGAGGTCTTCGATGTCGTACTTCTCGACAAGCTTGCCTGAGGCGTCGTACACACGCTTCACGCTCGCCAACCACCGACCGGCAATTGATTGCGCCAATGCCACTTCGCCGTACGCGCGCAATCCACGCACCGCAATCCACTGCAGCGGTGCCCATCCATTCGGCAAGTCCCATTGCTGGCCGGTCGAAACTGTAGTGGTGGCGAGACCGCCGGGTTTGAGCAGTTCCTTTTTTACAGTCTGTGCAACGCGAACCGCCTGCGCCGGTTGCGCCAGACCCACATAAAGCGGGTAGAGTGTCGCGGCACTCAGGCGTCCGGTAGCTCGCGACATGCGCCAGTCGTAGTCGCCGAAGACACCCTCCCCCTCTTGCCAGAGGTAGCGGTCAATGGCGGCGTGACGCGCGGTGGCTCGGCGCAGAAACTCGGCAACGCATGCGGTATCGCCGGTGCGTTCACAGCCAAGGCGGATTGCATTCTCCAGACCGAACAGCAAGCTGTTCAGATCGACTGGGATGATGCGGGTGGTCTGTATCGTGGTCAGCGTCTTGCCATCGGCCAACCAGCGCGAGCTGAAATCCCAACCACTCTCGGCTGCAGCTCGGATGTCGCGGAACACTTCGTCTGCCGGACGAGTCGACGCACGCGCGACGGCTACATCCTCGCGATACGCTTCATCACGTGGGACGGCGCGCTCGTCCCAATAGCGATTCAACCGCTCGCCGCTCGCCAGCACCACGAGACGTCGATAGGGAACACCCGGCTGCGCACGCGCTTCACCCTCCATCCAGAACGCATGTTCTTTGCGCAACTCCGACAGGTAGCGGGCGAATCCCGCGGCCGGGTCATCCGGAGACGTCAGCGCCACAATCTCGTAGAAGAATGGTGGCTGTGACCGGCTCAGGTAGTAGCTGCGTGTGCCGTTGGGGATATGGCCATAGGTATTGAGCAGGTAGGCAAAATTCCTCACCATGTCATCGACTACATCGGCACGGCCGGCTACTGACACCCCCAATAAACTGAAGTAACTGTCCCAGTAATACATTTCGCGGAAGCGCCCTCCGGGGACGATGGCCGGGTATGGCAACGACAACAGCGATGACCCTTCGGCAGGTGTCTTGATCGGGCGGCTCAACACCTTCCACAGATCTTGTATGTGACGGCAAAGATTCTGCCCGGCCGGTGGTAGCGGGACAGAGAGGACCGGCTCCGAATCAAAATGACCGTGCACAAATGATTGCAGCGAGAACCCAGGAGTGGAGCGCTCCGATTTCCATGCAGCGAGAATTTTCTCAGGCGCACCGCGAGGCACCGCGTCGGCAAACTGCTTACTGTCGGCGTACAGCGCACTCATCTGGACCTGCGCGAAGAGCTCGCCATACTTTTCCGAAGGCGGCAAGTCCTTGGGCGCTTTGGCTTTGGCTTGGGCACCGATTGCCCAAAAGAAGAGCGCTCCAACAACCAACAATTGCATTTGCCGGCGTCGAACGCCTCCAGCCCTTTCACCGCGATTGAGTTTGGACGAGGACAGCACCATACGTAATGCAGTCTACGGCAGTTTTCCGCTGCCGCACCCATCGCAAAATGGCGATGTTCGTGGCACAGTCGCCCCAATCGCGCACAACAACAGGGGAAGCGGTGCCAGTCTCGGACGCCAATACGTCAGTACCGGTGGCAATCGAAGTCCGATCGATCGACTACGTCCCCGACGCAGAGCGGCATGGCGGACTGACCAGCCAATTCACCTTGTGGGTCGCCGCCAATCTGCAAATTACGGCGATCGTCACCGGCGCTCTTGCCGTCGTATTCGGCGGCGATGTGTTTTGGTCGCTGGTGGCACTCTTGTTGGGCCAGTTGATCGGCGGCGCTGTTATGGCTCTGCATGCGGCACAGGGACCGCAGCTCGGTCTGCCCCAGATGATCTCTTGCCGGGTGCAGTTCGGCATCTATGGCGCAGTCATCCCCATCGTGGCGGTGTGCCTGATGTATATCGGATTTTCCGCCAGCGGCTGCGTGTTGGCCGGGCAAGCAGTAAGCCAACTCCTGCATGTCGACGATGCCACCGGCATCGTGATTTTCAGTTGCTTCATCGTTCTGGTGACGGTGTTGGGCTATCGCTTTATTCACGTTCTGGGAAGAGTGGCGAGCATTGTCGGCATCGCAGCCTTCCTCTACATGTTCAGCCGGCTGTTTGCGACCCACGATATCGCAGCAGTCCTGGCCAACCGACATTTTTCGTTGAGCAAATTTTTACTCGCGATGTCGCTATCGGCCTCGTGGCAAATTGCCTACGGCCCCTACGTTGCCGATTATTCCCGCTACTTGCCGCGCAACACATCGGCGCCGCGCGTATTCGCCGCCGTGGGCCTGGGATCCATCATCGGTTCGCAGATAGCCATGACATTCGGCGTTCTCGCCGCAGCACTTGCGGGAAAGCAATTCGAGCACAACGAGGTGGCTTATATCGTGAGCCTCGGATCCACCGCCGGCGTCGCCGGGCTGCTCTACTTCAGCATCGCCTTCGGCAAGGTCACAGTGACCTCCTTGAATGCCTATGGCAGCTTCATGTCGATGGCGACGATCGTCAGTGGACTTCGACGCAACTTCCGAATCTCGGTATGGCACCGGTTCTTCTACATAGTCGCGATGGTCGGCGTCTCGGCCTTGCTGGCGCTGACCGGACGCCATTCTTTTCTGAAGTCGTTCGAGTCCTTTATCCTTTGCCTGCTTGCGGTGTTCACGCCGTGGAGTGCGATCAATCTGATCGACTACTATTGCTTCACCCGGTCGCGGTACGACGTGCCGGCGTTGACGGACCCCGATGGACGATATGGCCGATGGAACAAGACCGGCATCGCGATCTATTTGATCGGCATCTTGGTTCAAATCCCCTTTATTTCAACCGCGTTTTACACAGGCCCCCTGGTTGAACCGCTCGGCGGTGTCGATATTTCCTGGATCGTGGGTTTGCTGGTGCCGGGCGCGCTGTACTATTCATTTGGGCGCGCATCACAGAATCGTGCGCCAACGCACTTGATCCTACCGACCTGATGCCTGAGCGGCAGCCCTCGCAGCCGAGCGATACCAATTCCCATAGCTGACCACAAAATCCTCTTCCCTTGAATAGGGTCCTGGTCGATAGCCGACGCTGTTCACTCCGCGCTGATTGTTCTCCGCAAGTTCCCGGTCTTGGCAGTTGGTGCTGATCCAGGTTTCAGTGAGGCCCTCAATGGTGTAGTCGACGCCTTCAACGGCATCCTTGTGAACCAACCACGTCGAATCAACCCGGGTTTCTTCCGGGCCGAGTGGCACGACCGAGAAGATGAACGCATAGTCCGCCAATGCATGGCAGAACGAATTCGGTTGCATCGCCCACCAGAAGCCGCCGAACTCAGGTTCCTCACTCGCGACGAGCCGACGGCGGACAACAGGGCGGCCGTCCTGAGAGATACTCTCCATGCCCGGGTTCAGCGCGTAGCGCTCGACGTGCCACCACTCCCCGTTGGCCGGCGCCGTCGTAATGCCCAACAGCGCCATTCGCTGCGCAAATGCCTTTTCGTGGGCGCGTTGATCGTCGGTAACCGCTACGCCGTGCGCGATGGGGTATGAGATCCGCAGTTCCGGGTGGGACGCCGCGCAGTGGTAGCACTCCCGCGCATTCTCCATCGCCAATTTCCAATTGGCTTTTTCGACCAGGCTGCTACGAAACGCGACCTTGGCGTCGGCCAATCGGTAGGGCAGCAGACGCGGTTCCACGGCTGCGCGAAATTCGCTGAAGTCGAGCGGCACAGGCGCCAGCGAAACATAAAGGCACCCCGCCAGCACTTCGACGTGAATAGTCGACAAGCCGTGGTCGCCACTGTTGAAGTCGGATGGCATCTTCGGAGCTGCCAGGAGGCGACCGTCCAGATCGTATGTCCACTTATGGTATGGGCAGATGAGCCGCGCGCTCCGTCCATGGCCATCGGCACAGATTCGTGACCCCCGGTGCCGGCAGGAATTGTGGAAGCCCCGCAACAATCCGTCGCGACCTCGAACCACAAACGCCGGATTTCGACCAATCGAGAATGCGAGATAGGTGCCCGGCTCAGCGACTTCAGCGGCCAGGCCGACAAAGTGCCAGGAGCGGTTGAAAACGGAGGCTATATCGAACGCGAAGATGTCCGCATCGGCGTAAAACTCCTGCGCAAGTGTGTAGCCCGGCGGGGACTTTTCCAACAGCGCTAATACCTTGTCACCGATATGCATTTGCGAAAAATCCTATTCGTCATTCCATCTGATGGCGGTATTCATCACCGGCCCGGTTAACTTCAGTATAATTATTAATTGAACAAGTGTCCAACAAGGTGGCCGGTATGATATTAAACACATTGTCTGCACTCGCCCTATGGGTAGCTGCCGTGCAGTCGTGTGCAGGGCTCGGGAGTGCCCGTGCCGAGGCGGCGGACACGGCACAGAACCGAAGCCTTGGACGCCGACACGCGTCGCTCTTTCAGCTACAGCAACCGTAGCTACTGACTTGGCGGCCTCGCTCCTCGAGTGCGTAACCAATGTGCGAGGACGCTCTGCCCCAGACGCGTGCCCGCGAGTGGACCACAGGCTTCCTGCAGGAAGAAGAAATCACCGGCTTCGTTACCTTCGACGAACACCGGGCCATTCGCTGTGATTGCGATGTCGAGACCCACAGTCACGTGCGGCTGAAGACCGAGCGCGGCGCGCTCGGCCAGTTCGAGGGTTTCCCGCCAATACGGCAGCGTGACCGTGCCGAACCGCACGCCCGTATCCGGATGCACCGCGCTGATCCGCCTACCGAAGGTTGCCTTGGTGATTCCAGTCTGGTTCAGCGCGCCACTCTTCAAATCGACGCCGATCGCGAAGGCTCCCTGGCTGCAGTTATCGACCACCGCATTGCCATGAGCAATTCTGATTAAGGCTGCAGTCAGAATGCAGCGGCCGTCATCGACGAACGAGGCGATACGAACCGTATTGAGTGCGCTGGAGTTCAGGGCAGCGATGATCGGATGGTTGCGTAGGACCGGCTGAATGACGACATTGCGCATCGACTCGATCAACCCGGAATCAATTTCAGCAGCGCCAATGCTGCGGGCACCGTACCCGCCGCGGGAATCGATGGGCTTCACGAATAACGTTCCACCAAGTCTGCGCAACTCCTCGGCCGCCGTGTCCGCCCGCACTGCCGCACCGTCGCCTCGAGTGAGGGCCCCACTGGCGCTGACGCTGAACAGCGTCTCGACGCAGCGGACGCCGGTTCCGGCCAGGACACGGATGGTCTCCAGCTTGTCGTTCAGCATGCTCACGCGTGATCGAGGGTTGCGATCGAACCGAAAGCGCTGCATGAGCTTCGCGGGCACGTAGTCGAGGAAATCCGGGGACGCCGAACGCTCGTACAGCCGATGCTTCAAATAATGATAGGGAACGCAGCGATACCTCGCCCACAGCTCGCGCGTCTCCCGCCACTGTTGCCGCAACGACTTTCTCTCGTGCGAAGCGAAATAAGGCCGAATCTCCGTTTGCAGAAACTCGACGAGCTGGTTCATCACCGATTGCGTTCCCGAATAAGCCGCCGAACCCCGCGATAATACGCTGAAAGAACCAGACTCATTATTTCAGGTCTCGATTGATTAAGTCGCTGTGAAGGTGCGGAATGGCGAGCCAGCTAATGGCGACGGCGCGGAACGCCCAGCCAAGACCGACGCCATAAACCACACCGGTGAGTCCCCAGCGCGCGCCGACAACAGCGCCGAGCAGCGCAACGCAGATGGAAATCCAGCCGATCACACTGAGTCGCGCGAGTTCCACGGAAGATCCCAGCGCATTGACCGTCGCCGCCACAAGCGATGCAAGCACCTTCAGAGTTCCCACGCCGATTGCAGCCAGCAGAAGCGACCGGCTTATCTTATAACGCCCGGGGAGCACCCATTCGAGGATGAACGGCGTCGCTACCCAGACAGCAACCGACGCAGCCAGACATGTTGCGCCAACGACGAGCGCCTCATGCACGAACAACTGACGGCGGCGCGCCGCGCTCGGGGCATTGCGCAGCGCCGGCAGCAGCGTGTATCCCACCCCCAGTTGCAGCATTTGAAACGGAGATCCGGCGATTGTCGCCAAAACGCTGAATGTTGCGACCTGCGCCAATCCCAACAGGTGCGGTATGACGAGGCGATCCAGCGCGATCAGAATCGCCCCGGCGCCCGAGAAGCTGACTGCAGACAAGCCTTCCCCCCAGGAATATCCTGCGACCGCCTCCGTCTCCAGCGACGGCTTCGCGATTGCGCGCCACCCGAGCATTGCAGTGAGGCACAAACTGATCGACATCGCCACAGCCGGCAAAATTGCGGAATCTCCATGGAGCAGGAGCGTCAAAACAGACGCGACGAGCACCGACGCATTGGTGCTAACCGTCAGCATGAGGGCGAAACCGAAGCGCTCATGGCTTCGGTAATGCGCCACCGCAACAGTCTTTATGCCGCCCGCGACAATCGATACGAACACGCTGATCAGCAGGGCGGACCGCAACGGGTACGCCACACCGGCAATTACAACGAGCACAACAGAGGTCAATGCGGAGGTGACGAACACCTGTCTATGGAGCTTCGCATCCGGTGAAAATTTCCGCCGCGCGAGCACGACATCGGCGCCGATCGGCCCGGTGCTGATGCCGATCATGACGATCGAAAAAATCAGCGCGAATCGGGCGAATTCCGCCTCCGGAAGCACGCGCGCCAGAATCAGATTGCCGCAAGCCAGCGCGAGGCCGCTCGCGCCCAGTGCTGCGGTCGCCAACAAAGCCTTTGAGCGCAGCAGCGACAGCAGCAGTCGGACCGGCAGTGGTGTCGGCCTCGTCGGATCCGTCGTCACTCAGTACAACTCTATTGAACGGAACGTTTCCGCATTCGCTTTCGATTCGTTGATAGGGGCGATTCTCTATTAAACGGACTGCTGGGATTCAATCCTATGCCATTCTTCGATTGCAACCTACGTATTTAACGTGTCGCCGCAAAGGGTGATTGCATACGGTCTGCAGCAGCCGGCGAGCGATTCAAATATCGACGTCAACGAATGGCTGTGGCCACGTACGCCCGAATCACCTCAATTGGCGGCCGACACACCGAATTGCCGACGCAAACCATCAACACGCAGTTGAACCGTATCGCCCGTGGGCGCTCGCAGTTCCGCCTCACGAATCATCGCGGGCGTCATCCGCGGCATCGCGAGTACCGCCTGCCGCTGCTCTGCCAATTGAAAACGCAAGTAAGGAAGAAGTGCACGCGAACTCGATTGTTCGGTCTCCTCGATTAAAAATCCCTCGCAGAACAACCGAAAGTATTCGCGATACAGCGCTTCGTAACGCCGCATCGGATACTGGAATACGCCGTCTTGAATCACATCGCCGCCTACCTGACCTGAACACAGGTAACTACACGCAGAGCGCAAGTAAATCTCGTGCTCGGTAATCGCGGCATGGGTGTAGCCACACGTTCTGTGGAAATATTGCAGTATTTGCCGCCGCGACTGCCCGCGAACCTGCTGATCGCGCAAGTGCTCAAACAGTGCTTTGCGATGAATCAGCGAAAAGCAGGCCGCTTTCAACGCCGTCACCTGATTGGCGGGGCGACGTTGCCCGCCCACGGTTCGCATCAACGTGGCGTGTTCATTTTCCCACCGCGTCCAGATGGTCGGTGACTCCAGGATTCGTCCTGCCACCAACTGCTCGAGCGGCGCACCGTGTCGTGCGGCCGTCTCAATGCATTGCTCCGACTCGCGCATGAGTCGTTGGTGTGAAATCGCATGATTAAGCAAGACGTCCCCTAGACCGCAGCGCTCCCTGTGCGGCTCGTGCACGTCGCACGAGCCAGTTCCCCTCACTACACAGCTGCAGACTTGAGTGAACTTGCGACCATTCGACGCGCTTGTCAACCGATTGATATTCTTATGTAAAACGTAAGATCAATTTCTCGACCCTACAGTCGGATCGCTTGCCCGTGGCTAGAGGGTAACTCGGTCGACAGCCTGTTCTCCATCGCAATTGCCTTAGTCGAGATTGCACCGACGCCGCGGTATTGCAGGAAACCCGCAGATTTCTCGTGCACGACAGCGAACTTTACAAAGCGACCTGGATTCTGTTCGCTCGTCGGAACCACCTTGTGAATCCAATCCGGACCCGACAACTGTTGCGGGATGATCAAGCCGCAGTTCGGAAGCAGCAGACCTTTGCGTGACTCGACGCGTGAATCGGCGAGCGCGTCGTCAGCCAGACGACGCCGCTCTTCATAAGCGTCATCTGAAGCTTGTCGAAAGGCGCTAGCATAGGTTTTCGCGATCTGATCAGGCAGTTGGCACACGGTTACGACAGCATCCCCAGCAAGGTTGAACAGCCCAACCCAGGGGTAGTGCATATGCAGCAGTTCGTCGTAAACATCAAAATGAGCGCCCCGCCCCATCGGTTCTCGGCGGAAGACCTGCCCATTTACAATTGAGGACCGTGCGCCAGGAAATACGGTTCTCAAGAACTCCAAAAGCCCCGAGTGTAAATCCCAAATCACCGGACCCTGGTGCTCGCCTCGACCAATGCGCGCCAGCGCCACCAAGAGTTGCGCTTCACTACCCGCCGTATCCAGGCGACACTTTTTTGCGGTTTAACGCAAGCGATGCCCCCGCAAATGCCCCCTGGGTGCGGGTCAGTTCCTCGAAAACTTCCGACATCATGCGGACCGCGAGTGATCGACGTTCGCGAGATGCCAATTGGCGTAAAAAAGTATGCCATATTGGCAGGATGGAATTTTCCATGCATGCAGACATCTTGAACGCGTTGGGAGGGCGTCAACTCTTTGGGTCAGGGTCCGGTCCCATCGATCTGCTCGAGGAAGTCGAACGCGGATTGCCGACGAAGTCCTACAGCATCATCGCCAAAGCACTTGGTCTCACGCCAGAAGAAGAAGATCGGCTTTTGCAGGTCAGCCTTCGGACTCGCGCACGCAGGTAGCGGCTCAACCGCCAGCGACTCTCCGGTATCGGTCCCAGCGATCCCGACGATGGCAGTGTCGACCAGGTACCGCAGCAGAGCCGATTCTGAAAAACCACGCGCCTGCGCCGCCGCCGTGAAGCGTCGCTTCACATCCGGTGTGACCCAGGTCATCAAGTGCACGCCCTTGCTCATTGCGTGAAGTTTGAGTCAATCATTCACCGATTGACTATCCTGCCAATCGATCGAATTGACCCACAAACCCTGCAAGTCATCCGATATTTTATCCAGCCACCATGACAGATTCTCCAAGCAAGCAACACCGAGACAAACGCTATGCAGGACTTCACGGACCCCGGGGCGACCAAACGACACATGAATAATTGATCCCGCAAGACAGCAATCAACGACGGCGGCATCACTAGGAAAGCGATAACTTCAACCAACTCAGGACACATCGAATCGAGCTCAAGTTCTGCAATCAACGAACCAATGCCTGCTCTTGTATATGGTGGTTATCCGCAACACAGAACAAAGGCGTCAGGGCGGTCGGCAACTCTAATGGTAGCCTCGTGCCGCGCCGCTCAATCTACACCGCGGACGACATAGCCAAAATTGAGCTATCGAAATTCAAGCTGCGCGCAAATGTCGAAACGTCAGACCAGTCTTTCATCCGGCTGTTGGCCACATCCATCTCCACCATCGCATGAGACTTTTCAGCATTCACCGCCTCGATCGGACACGCCCGCAAGGTGACCCGGGAATCTGTCGGAAATGTCGGATATTCGAACATCGTGCGACGGGAAACACGGCATCGCCGACACCAAAACTAATCTGGACACCAAGCCGGTCGAGGTCCATGCGAGCAATATCCAAGACGGGCCGGTCTCGATAGTCAGTATCCTTCTCGGTATCAATGGTCCGGATACCCCCGCTTAGACTTCAAGCCCCGTCGCCCTCGCCGCCCGTCAACCAGCAATCGCGCACCTGCGAACCCAGGGTGCCGCGATCTGATGCGCATTGTCGCAGCAGATCGATATCCATGGTCGGCCGCGACGGCGAAACTCCACCACCGGAGCCAACGCTAGGCGCCGGTCCAGAAGTGAGGCGACGGCATTCTTGGGTGCAGATTTCAGGCCATGCAATGCGCGCAAGGTTGTAGACAGATATTCAGTCGGTTGCCAACAGACTGGCGCGCGCTCGCAACATGTGATGAAGTTCGCCGCCGACTGGACATGCGGCTGATCGGCATCCGCGGAAATCCGCCAGGGAAAACATTCGTGAAGTTGCGCCAAGGGTCTATTGCAGCATTCGGTTTTGCACTTTTTGCGATGACGCTGCCTGCGGTTGCTGAAGATGCAGACTCTGCGCCAGACCTACAAGAGATCATCGTCAGCACGACGCGGGTACCACGCCGCATCGCTGATGAGCCCACGCGGGTCGAGGTGATCGATCCGCGCGAGTTGGAAGAAAAGGTCGCGATGAGTCCGGGCGATGTGGCGATGCTGCTGAACGAAACCTCGGGCTTGCGCGTGCAGATGACCTCGCCGGGGCTCGGTGCCGCCAGTGTGCGCATCCAGGGATTGCGCGGCCGCTATAGTCAGGTGCTCGCCGACGGATTGCCGCTCTACGGCGGCCAGACCGGCGGCATCGGGCTGCTGCAAATCCCGCCGATCGACTTACGCCAGGTTGAAGTCATCAAAGGTGCCGCCACGGCACTCTACGGCGCATCCGCCTTGGGCGGTGTGATCAATCTGGTCTCGCGTCGGCCGGATGCGGTGCATGAGTTGTTTCTCAATCAAACCAATCTGGGTGGCACCGACGCTGCGCTCTGGTGGGCGGGAGCGCCCGTGCGCGAGGGCTGGTCCTATTCGGTACTCGGGAGCGCGCACCGACAGACGACCGAAGACGTCAATCAAGACGGCTGGTCGGATGTGCCGCGCTTTCGTCGCGTTGTAATCCGACCGCGGGTGTATTGGGCCGATGGGTCCGGGGCTGAAGTATTTCTGACCGCGGGCGCCATGCTCGAAGATCGATCAGGCGGCACCATCAAGGACGGCCGCGTGCCCGTCGGCGACCTCGCCGGGACCGAGTTTGTCGAAGCGTTGAAGACCCAGCGCTTTGATGTCGGACTGAGTGGCCATTGGCCGTTCGCCGCCGGGCGGACCTTCACGATGCGCGGCTCGGTGACCGTGCGCGACTTGAAACAACGGTTTGGCGAGGCTGTGGAACCGAGCAGATTGGATACCGCGTTCGCTGAAGGCGCGCTCAACGGTGTTGCAGGCGCGCATAGTTGGGTGGTGGGCTTGGCATTTCAGAATGACCGGTATCGGCATGACAGCACGCCGGGGTTTGATTTTAATTACAGCGTCCCCGGACTCTTCGCACAGGATGAGTTCCAATGGAATGAGTCAGTGACGCTGTCAGCCAGCGCTCGGCTCGATCACCACAATCAGTACGGCACGTTCTTCAGTCCTCGGGTGGCGATGCTGTGGCGGCCCGGTGGGCCGCAATCCGCCTGGCGTGTGCGGCTCTCGCTCGGTACCGGATTTTTCGCGCCCACTCCGATCACCGAAGAAACCGAAGCCACCGGGCTGTCCAGGGTTCTACCGAGCACGGCGTTACAAGCCGAGCGGGCACGCAACGTGTCAGCAGACATTGGCAGGCTGTGGAGTCTGGATCACGGTTCTATCGAGACCAACTTCACTTTGTTTGGCTCGCAGATCGCCAACGCCGTTAGCCTCGTTTCGCTCAATGCGGTGCCGGCACAATTCACATTCGTGAATGCGGAGGCGCTTACGCGCACCGTAGGGACCGAGGCACTGCTGCGCTGGCGCTACGGCCCCCTTGCCCTCACCCTGACTCATGCGTATCTCAATTCCACCGAGAAGCCCCCGGACATCGCGGTTCAGCGCACGGCGCCGCTGAATCCGCGGCATTCGGCGACCTTCACGGCGACGTGGGAAGAGGAGGAGATCGGGCGTATCGGCATCGAGGGCCTGTTTACCGGCCATCAGGCGCTAATCGATAACCCCTACCGCACAGAGAGTCCGAGCTATCTCATGCTCGGAATTCTCCTGCAGCGGCGCTTCGGCGCCGCGAGTGTGTTCTTAAATGCCGAGAATCTCACCGACCGACGGCTGACGCGCGTGAATCCGCTGCTGTTGCCGGCGCGCGCCGCGGATGGCCGCTGGACCACCGATGCGTGGGGGCCGCTCGACGGCCGCGTCATCAATTTTGGCGTGCGCTGGCGGTTTGGAGCAGAGGCAGAAGAAAACGATCATGGCGGCAATTAAAAAAAGCCATCTGGGTCAGATTCCGCGCGCGGTTTGGGTGCTCGGCTTCGTCAGCCTGTTGATGGATGTGTCTTCCGAGATGATCCACAGCCTGCTGCCCTTGTTCATGGTCACCACGTTGGGTGCCAGCACCTTCGCCGTCGGCTTGATCGAAGGCCTCGCGGAATCCACCGCGTTGATCGTCAAAGTATTCTCGGGCGTCTTGAGCGACTATATCGGCAAGCGCAAAGGCTTGGCGCTGCTGGGTTATGGCCTCGGTGCGCTGACCAAGCCGCTGTTCGCCATTGCATCCTCTGTCGGTGTCGTGCTCACCGCCCGGCTGCTGGATCGAGTCGGTAAGGGTGTACGCGGTGCTCCTCGTGATGCCTTGGTAGCCGATGTCACGCCACCGCACTTGCGGGGTGAGGCGTTCGGTCTGCGCCAATCCATGGACACCGTAGGCGCGTTTCTCGGTCCCTTATTGGCTGTCGGCTTGATGCTGCTCTGGCGCAATGACTTCCGCGCCGTCTTCTGGGTGGCGGTGATTCCGGGGTTGATGGCAGTGGCGCTCCTGTTCTTGGGGCTGCGCGAGCCGGCACAACAGATGCCGGTCAGACGGGTCAATCCGATCCGACGCGAGAACCTGAAACGCCTTAGCGCGTCCTATTGGTGGGTCGTCGCTATCGGTGGGATGTTCACTTTGGCGCGCTTTAGCGAAGCGTTTCTGGTCCTGCGTGCTGCCCAAGGGGGCATTCCGGTTGCCTGGGTGCCGCTGGTCATGGTGACGATGAATGGGGTATACGCAGTGTCAGCCTACCCGTTCGGCAAGCTCTCGGATCGCATGAGCCATACCCGACTGTTGGCGCTGGGCCTGGTCGTCCTGATCATCGCCGACCTCGTGTTGGCGAGCAGCAATCACTGGAGCATCGTGCTCGCCGGTGTCGCGGTCTGGGGTATCCACATGGGCATTACGCAGGGCTTGTTGGCCACCATGGTCGCCGATACCGCCCCCGCTGACTTGCGCGGTACCGCCTACGGGTTCTTCAATTTGATGAGCGGCATCGCCATGCTGATCGCGAGCGGTGTCGCAGGATTGCTATGGGACCAATTCGGCGCATCCGCCACGTTTTATGCAGGCGCAGTGTTTTGTGTCATTGCGCTTGTGGGTCTGTCCGTGAAATCCAAGCTGAGTTCCATGTGATCCATCGTATAAAACGAGCTCGCCCACATTCCATTCGACGCAGTGTCGGTACGAATACATCGAGTCACAGAATTTCTGATAGATCCTTAGAATTTCATGGTAGCGGCAACTCTCAAGGTGCGTGCTTCAACCGGGTGAAAGTGAATATCGGATACCGGGGCTGCTTGCCCAGGAAGCTGCGATTCGTAGAAATACGTGATGTCGTTGTCTTTGCGATTCAAGAGATTGAACACCGACATATTCAAGCTCAGCTTGGGGCTGAAATGATAGCCGCCCTGCAGATTCACGAGCGTCGTAGAGCCCGAGCGCACACTGTTGTCTTCGATCAACGGGCCAGGTCCAAAATAACGCAATCGGGCGCCGCCATAAAATCCGCTGGTGGCGTTATACGTGAGGCCAACCGAGGCGACTGTTTCCACGGCATTGGGGATGCGGTCGCCGGCGGGATCAAAATCGGTGAAGCGAGAATGCGACCAGGCCAGATCCATATCCGCCACCAGATGCTCGATGGGTGCATAGTAAGCGCCGACTTCGAGACCATAGCGTTTGGTTGCGCGACTGGGCTCGGTGGTGCCGCCATCGCCGGTGAACAGCAGTTCGGAATCGAGTTTGAGCGTCCATACGGAGGCGGCGAGCTGCACTTTGGGAATGACGGCTGTCCGCAGTCCGACTTCCGCGCCCAGCGCACGCACCAGCGGGGTGACTTTGGATAATGGCGTCGCACCATCGCTCGGGTCCACCGTGATGGTGGTGCCGCGCGCATCGTTGCTGTGAAAGCCGCTGCCGATATCTAAGAAATATTCCGTCTTGGCCCAGGGTCCGAACACGAGCGCGAGCTTGGGACTGACGATGGAATCATTGCTCTTGCCCGAATTGGCGGCCAAATTGCTTTGCACATCAAAGCGGAAGTAGTCGGCTCGCAGTCCTAGCTCGCTGCGAAACCAGTCGGTCCAGTGCAGGTCCTGGCTCACATAGGCCGAGTAGCTTGATTGCTTGACTTGGTCTTCGCGAACCGTGGCGTAACGAACCCGCTCTTGCGTGTGATACAGCGCGACCGGACTGATGTCATCGTAGCGGACTTGGACTCCACTTTTGAACGTGCCGGGCCGGTCCAGCAGGCTCAGCGGCAGCACATAGGCGACATTGCCACCGAAGACGCGACGCTTGTCGAATTGTTCGAACTGATCGCCGTGAACCTGATCGAGTGCGTACGTGAAATTGGAAATCAGGTCCAGCTTGTAATCCATGCCATACACATTGGCGTTGATCTGCCCGCCTCCCAGTTGATGCCACGCATCGACCGAGACGCTGTAGCGGTGAGTCATGCCGCCATCCGTCGGATCGATGGCGCCGAAGCGGGAAATCTCCCCATCCTGCGCTGCGCGCAAGGGAATCTGGTCAGTCGAGCGCCAGTGGCCGCTGTAACCCATGGCGGTGATCGCGTACCCGCTTTGCAGATCCCCCTGGGAATATTTCGCCAAGCTGCTGGCTTTGCGATAGCCCTCCTTCAAGTCCCACGGCCCATCGTTGTTGCCGTATTCACCGCCGACCAACAGATCGCCGCCGGCGAGCGGGGTTGAAAAGGCGATCAAGCCACGGCGAAAGCCGTCTTGTCCGCCAGATAGTTCGGCCATCAAGGGTTGATCCAGCTTGCGCCGGTAGTGGATATCGGCAGCGCCGGCCGCCGAGAAATTGCCTTCTTCCGCGTAGTAAGTGCCTTTCTTATATTCGATCCGCTCTACCAATTCGGGGATCAAGAAATTCAGATCGCTATAGCCTTGACCATGCGCATGGGTGGGCATGTTGACGGGGATGCCATCGACGCGGGTTGCGAAATCGGTACCATGATCCAGGTTGAACCCGCGTAGAAAATACTGATTGGCTTTGCCATCGCCGCTGTGTTGGGTGACGACCAGCCCCGGGACGACTTCCAAGACTTCGCCCGGACGAAGCACGGGTCGGTTTTCCAACTGATCGCTCAACACCGTACCCTGGCTGGCCGAGGCCACCTGACCGATCAGGTGTTCTCGCTTGGCGGTGACGACGATCTCCTCCAATCCCACGGCCGGCAGACCGGCGGCGCGACCGGTGGCAATAAAACCGCAGCCAATCGCCGCTAGGCTTAGCTGACTCCAATACCGGCTCATTCGACCTCTCCCTACCTGTTAAGCGCATTTCTTGATATTTCATACGAGAAATGTTGCTGCATGGATGCAGCAATAAGAACATTTTCTTTTATTTCATACGGAGGGAAATTTGGACGCTCGGCAGTGGATTGACGGGATAGGTCACTTTGTCTTAGGGCTATCCGTCCCCAGCCGTCCGGCTCCCTTAGAGGTGCGGTTTGAGATGCCGGTGCGCGCCAGTTCCGTGGCTATGGGGTGAACCCAATTCGACGCTGATCAGGTTCAACTGACCATGCCGCACCCCGCGTTCGGCGATGACCTCATCGGCAAACTCGCGTACTTGTTTGGCGGCGCCCTTCAATATCACGGTCTCTATGCACTGTTCATGATCCAAATGGGCGTGCGTTGTGGCGATCGTCAAGTCATGGTGGTTGTGCTGAATGCGCATCAGGCGCTCGGCCAATTCCCGTTCGTGATGGTTGTACACGTACGACAGATTGGCGACGCAGAAGCCTTTGCGGTCGCGTCTTTCGCGGCTGTGCTGCAGGTGCGAGCGCAAGATATCGCGCACGGCTTCACTGCGCGTCGTATAGCCTCGTTCCTTGATCAATTCATCAAAGGCAGCGGCGAGGGTTTCATCGAGTGAAATGGTAAATCGATCCATGTAATGCACTCATCGTTGATTCGCAAAATTGCCGCATAGAACTTATTCATTAGAAATCTTTGGACGTGTCAGCGGAAACTTCGTCGAGACGAACCCTTGCAATCGTGCCTTTGCGCTCCGACCGGCTTTACCTTCGCGTGAGCAGAAGCCGCTCATCGCGCTTGGGCGCGCCAGGAATGCTTCATATTGCTTGGAATTCAACTACACACGGTGCGCGCCGCGAACGTCAGGTGCCGCTTTCTTGACTGAGCCTATAACTTTACGTCGACCCAGCCCATTGATAATTCCACATTCTCTTTCCATGCGCACCGAATTGCATTCGCGCCGAAATGCTTTCAATTGCGTTTCAAGATCCTGCAACTCCACTATACGGGTCCCGACATGCGAGATGTGCTCATCGAGCAAGCGGTGCGCCTCGTCGCAATTCTCCTGGGGAACGTCACGTACTCGTAACAATTGCCTGATTTCATCCAACGCCATATCCAGCGAGCGGCAATTTCTGATGAAGGACAGCCGCTCGATATGGCTGGTGTCGTAGGCACGGTAGTTGCCTGCCGTGCGCGCAGGCGGTGGCAGCAAACCCTCACGTTCGGAATAGCGGATGGTCTCAGTGGGGCATTGGGTACGCAGCGCCAGATCACCAATTTTTAACTTCTGAACCACGATCGGTTGACCTTAAAGTAACTACAGGGTTTTAACTATACATCGGCCAGGACCTGATTCGACCGACCCCACAGCTTCTAACAGGATTGTCATGCAGACTGCAGCGATCGTCTTACCTGTAATCACGGGGTCGGCAAACACAATGACAATATCAAGAACCGCCGAGAATTCCTTCGGAACCATCGTGTCGAGTTGCTGCTTTTTCAGCCAGGTTAACCATCGCTGCTGCGCAATCTCGGTGTAGCCGGCGAGCACTGTATTCAGCGACGCAAGTTCCACATCGCGGAACTTCGCGACTCGAAGTAAGGACTCCCGTAACGTGCCGCCATTGACGCCATGCCGCCATGCCGACGCACGAGAGTGTAAACATCAACAAAGTCTCGCCATCGAGTGTTGGCTGTACCACGCGCGATCGCGGTGACGATCTTTTCGGCCAGTACCATTTCCAATGGGTAACCACGCACGATCAGTTCCCCGGCCAGTAGCCGCGGCACACGCACTTTCTGCGGCGCCGGCCAGATCGGGTCACCGATGTTGACATCTACATGGAGTCTGATCCTTGCTCGCGATAACACTCCGCCGAGCGAGACGCGAACTCCACTGTAATTGTCATCTTCGCGGATCGTTTCGGCCGAGGCCTTATCCGAGTCGAACCGCAAGCCGTCATCGAGCGTTATTGCCGCAATCCTTTGAATTACATCCAACACCGAGCCGGCATCGCCCTTTAGTGTATTCGCAGACAGATCGATATCTCGAGTTGGGCGGCGCGCGTCCAGCGCCGCCAGCAACACACCGCCCTTTAGCACGAAGTTTTCGGCGAAATCGGAATGGGTCAATCGGTCAAGAAAACACTCCAGTGCGTAAAGTTGGATCAGTTCGTCGGTCGGCCGGCCAATTCGTTTCGCCTCACGTTGCAGTTCGAGGTATCGCTGCCCTGCCCTCGTGCGTTTGGTGGCACGTGTCACAGCACGACTTCCAATGCGCTGAGTACCGAACGCTCGGCACCATGAAAATGCTTTGCCATCTTGATGAGAGATGCAGGCTTGCTCCCTCGGCGACGCAGCCAACGGCGCAATGCCTCCCAGGCCACGTCGGATCCTTCACGGTGACGCAGCCGAATGACGTCGATGAGCGAACGTTCCGCCGAGTAAAGTCCCACGGAGTCCCCACCACCGATATCGAGTTTTTCGCGCCCTAGATCGAAAGTCTCGCGTGCAAATACGTGGAAATCCACCGGTGAACGCAGAATGGGAATCCGCCTGCCTCGTGGAATCGCAACATCGATGCGTGCGGGAATGATGTCCGTCAATTCGTGATGCGCCAACGAACTAATCAGACATAGGGCGCCACCTGGCGCGCGGTGCGCAATCTCCAACAGATCCGGGTCGCCCTGCACAGCATCTGCCCATTGATAAAGACCTCGACCGATCTGCTGGACGAACCCTCTGTCCCGATAGGAATAAAGCCTTTCGGCCGAAAGTCCAGCGGCCCTCGCTTTGGTATAGCTAAAGACCGATGGAAGGCCGGCAGGACGAGCAATGGCGGTTTTAGGCTTCACCGATGTAATCGTATACAGATATTCTTCTTCTGTCTACGTTTTCATCGGCCCTCGCACCGCCGCAAGAAAATTGGTGAGAAATGGCCGGCTCGGATGACCACTTTGCAGCATGTTCACGGCAATCCCGCAACCGACGAGCCACTGCCTGTGGCAGCGTGCTCTGCGCGCGGAGGAAGTTGGGAACGTTCGCCAACAGGTAAGTAGTGGATCTCCTGTTCTAGATTCCCCGGTGACTTTCGCCATCGGGGTACTCATAAGCCGATCAACCGCTTGCTCGCCGTCAGCGTCTAGGGGCGATTCTGAGACCGCGTTCTGTGCACCCGTGCATTTGAATACTGAGACCCGCTTCAACTCGCGCTCACGCGCCCAGTCAACCACTCACGGACTTCGCTTTCAAGCCAACCAACCGAACGCTCCCCGAGTCGAATGCTTCGGGGGAAACGATTCTCCGCTTGCATCTGATAAATCATTGAGCGACCAAGCCCTGTGATTTCGCGAACCTGCGGAAGACGCAACGCGCGCTACAATTTTGACTGGCTTCCTGGATCGATGAGAACGGCAGTGGGTACTTGCTGGTTGGTTAAATTGGACACGATGGTTTTCCTCCGCTCATATCGGGGTGCGCGAAATTCTCCGCAAGCTATCAATTTGTATCCTTTGCGCCGCGATGACTAGCCTGTGTTTGCATCGAATTGACACACAAACCCCGATGTTCATGCGGCGTCTACCGCGTACGCTCCGATAAATCGCGCGTCGATCTCTCCGGGACAATAACCAGAATCATCTCTAACAGCGCGCGTTCGCAAAAACTGGGCACGGCCGGTCTTAGCGCTCGACCCCTACCAGCCCTCTCCCGTAAACCGATGCGCCAAGAATGACGCGACTTGCAATGCTCGTTCGAATGCATGTGTTTCGGGATCGGGGAATCGACGGACTGCAGATCAAATTTACTCGCTCGCAACGTAATGATGACCATCTTTAATGCGTCGTCACGAAATAGCGATTTAACCGCGTTGCCACGCCTCCCCCCTTTCACCTCGCGGCGAGTTCTACTGCGAGTGCACATAGATGTCTATGCCGAGCCATCTCTGTATTTTAGGGAAAAAGGACCGATACGACGCGCCGGTAGACCGCACCAGCCGGCAATCTCTGCACTAACTAATATGACCGGCATGGTCGCGCGAAGACGCCGCTTAAAAAGAATGCTCAGCCCACCTGACCGAAGATCTGCATCATTAGATCAAGCTCGTTGAACATGGTCCATTCCTCGACGATCCGTTCCGCCACGATTTTATGCTGCGTAATGCCCCAGATGCGCACTGTCCTATGCGTAGGTGCGCCATAGATACCGCTGCCAGAATGAGTCGCTACGGCGCTCCACCGTTCGGAGGTAAGGTAGCCCTCGCCAGCGTTGCCCATCCAATACACCTCATCCACATCCAACCGCAGATTCGGAAACGCCGTACGTAGTTCGCTCAGGAACGACTGATGCGCGGCGCGCCCAGTTCCGCTCCGGCCCGTGGGTCCATTGAAAATTAGGTCTGCTGCATGCGTCGTGGCTAACCGCGAGAAATCTCCGACATTCCACGCGTCGTCAAGGGCCCGCCGTACGAATGCATCGACGTCAAACCCGGCGACAGGCTCGGCTACTGATAGGGGCCGTGCGGGACGCGCCGCCGCCCGCGACGCCTCCCAATCAGCGGCAGCAGCGCCCCATCCGGGGGGTCTACTTTCGGCCAGCTTGATCGCCGCCTCCTTAAGATCAATGCCCAACTGGCGCAGCATGTCCGAGGTGTTGTAAAGGACATGCTCAAGGAAAATCTCATTGCGCAGCGCCACGCAATTGGCGATGCACCAGACGTTCACTTCACGATTCGTCGCCGGTGCATACTTGCTCGGTCCGTCATTGGTGCCCCGAATGATGGTGCGGTGCGAGGTGTGAAATCCGATAGCATCGTCGCCGGCCCAGACAATCTCATCGGCCAGCAGCTGTATGTTGGAAAACGCGCCCGTCGTATGCTCGGTGTCCTTGACGATTTTCTCGGCCCCACGTTGCAACCCGTAATCGTCAAAAACCCGTGACTGGGCGTGATAAGTCTTGCGGATATAAGCCGGCTCGCGCTCCTCCCAGATGCGATAGGTAATGCGAACGATATAGTCAACGATGTTGCGATAAGTGGCCTCAAAGCCGTCGAGCGACTGGCTTGGTCCAAAGTCTGCAGGTATACGCCGCTCCGCCTTCGTACCCCGCCCCGTGTAAGCCGCCAGCGAGATATGGAAGTCGCTAGGCATGTGGCGCCGCTGCAGTGAGCGGGCATCGATCTCATTGCTCATAGTCGCTTCCTATTAATCTGTTTCCGTCGCCGAGCTTTGCTTTCGCTGCGCCCGTCAACAGCATAGCGTTGACTTCGCATGCATGTCCAGTGCCTACGGCCCAGAGCCGCTTTTTATGGGCCAACGGTTCTGAAGTACACCCGTCTGACCGTGGCGTTGGTATCTTAACCGGCATTTTTATGCATCCGCAGTCTTTACCAGCAAGCCAAGCCCAGTGCCGAGTGCGCTGGCCGCGCGCCATACTGTGCCGCTCAGCAGATCGCGTCGCCGCCTTCTCCCGCATCGAACAAGAGTGCGCGGCTGGGATCCACAAACACCTGCACGGACTGTCTCGGCCGGAACCTCCGGTCCGCAGGCACGACTGCACCGAGCGTCAGTTTACCGACGCTTAAACTCAGTTGCGTCTGATTGCCGAGCGGCTCAACCACCGTGATCGAGGCCGGCATTAGAGGCCACTGGACCCCAACGGCCGTTCCCTCGATTACCGCCACATGCTCGGGCCTTACGCCGACGACCACCTCCGCTTCGCCGCTGAGTTCGATCAGGGTACGATTCCGTGGCGACACGCCAAGCGCGAACCCGTCCGCCCGCAACAACGAGGTGTCCGCGTCACGCTCAAGGCGACAGCGGACCAAGTTCATCGGGGGGCTGCCGATAAAGCGGGCGACAAACTGATTGGCCGGGTGGTCGTACACATCAAGCGGCGCACCGACTTGCTGAATTCGGCCGCCTTGCATCACGACAATCCGACTGCCCAGGGTCATCGCCTCCACCTGGTCATGGGTTACGTGCACCACCGTGGCTCGCAATCGCTCCTGCAGTTGTTTCAGCTCGACGCGCATTTGGCCACGCAGCTGAGCGTCAAGATTGCTCAGCGGCTCGTCCAGCAAGAAAACGGCCGGGTCTCTTACGATTGCACGGCCAAGCGCGACGCGTTGCCGCTGCCCGCCTGAAAGCTCTCGAGGTTTACGCCCAAGGAGCGCCTCAATAGCAAGCGACTCTGCGACGGCCGCTACCCGCCGTGTAATCTCAGCCGGCTCTACCCTGCTCACTTTCAATCCGAACCCAAGATTCTCTGCCACGGTCATATGCGGATACAAGGCATAGCTTTGAAAAACCATGGCAACCCGGCGGTCTTTGGGAGGCAGCGAGGTGACTACGCGGTTTCCGATCTCAATATCCCCGGACGTCACCGACTCCAATCCAGCGATCATATTGAGCGTGGTGGACTTCCCGCAGCCAGAAGGACCGACAAGAACGACGAATTCGCCATCGGCAATATCAAGGTTTACGCCATCAACAACCAATGACTTTTTAAAAACCTTGCTAACGTCGCGCAATTTTACCTGTGCCAATGTTCTACCTTGATAGTTGAAGCAGTAGGAAGATTACGGTTCACGGGCGGTTCTTGGATACCACTTGCATCAAATCAACACCGAGCTGTCGCATGACGTCCACATAGTCGACCATCACGAAGTTCTCGCTAAGCCGTCCGTCGCGAACCAACCAAAAGTCTGAAAACCGCATGCGCATAAATTTTCCCGTGGCCGGCAAGCCCAGCCACTCGCCCCGATGAGTGCCGGTCAGATAACCAGTCGCCGACACCCAGTCGCCCTGTGCCACCTCGATGTCATTTTTCGCACAGTAGTCCGGAAACGCCTTATAAAACGGCTTCATCACCAGATTTTTGAAATTTTCTCGTCCGTGGATGTCTCCGAACCCCGGTGGTCCGTGCCAGATCATATCCTCGGTCCAGTACTTGTCATGCGCGGCGAGGTCCTGGGAATTCAACGCCTCGTACATCCGGTGTACGAGTTCCAGATTGTCGCGTTCGGTCATAGTCAGCCCTCCAATGTTTTTGTAAAACAAACACCAATCGAGACTTCAACCCTTAACTGCGCCGGAGACCAGCCCACGCACGATAAATTTCTGGCAGGTGATCATGACGATCAGGAGCGGCAGGGCCACGGCTACCGCCGCGGCGGCGAACAGCGGCCATCGGCGCAGATCGCTCGAACCTGCGTAGTCTGCAACCAACACCGGCATCGTCGATGATTCTGGCCCAGCCAGAATGACGGGCAAAAGAAATTCGTTATAGGCGAATAGCAAAGAGAATATTGCCGTGGTTGCAAGGCCCGGGCCGGCCACGGGCAGCACCACGCGCACGAACGCCTGCAAGCGAGTACAACCATCAATCATTGCCGCCTGTTCGAGCTGCTCAGGGATCTCGCGGAAAAAACCTTCGAAAATCCAGATCGTGAATGGCTGGTTGACCGCCACCATCACCAGAATCAACAGAATTTTGGTGTCATATAAGCCCGTTGCCTGGCTTAGCTGGTAAAAGGGGACGAGGATGGCAGATCGTGGTAGTGAATAAAGGACCAACACTATGGTGAGCAACGTAAAGCTGCTTAGCCCCCCGTAACGTGCCAGACCATATCCGCCCAGCGCGCCGATGACCGTCGAGATCAACACCACCGCGCTTGTCACGACTACGCTATTCCACAGATATTGGCCAAACTGCCCGTCATGCAACAGCTGCGCATAGGATGCGAAAGTGGGCTGAAACAGCAATGAAGGGGGCATAGCAAACGCATCGACCGGCGTTTTTATCGAAATTGCGACGAGGTAAAGGAAGGGTAGAGACCCAACAAGCGCAAATAGGAGCAGCATCGGCAAAATTACAACCTTATCAGTCAGCGGCGCGCGAAAATTAGGGGCTTTCATAATGGTCCCAGTTTGAACCTAACCCCGCGCCTGCTCGCGGAAACGGGCGACCAGCAGCGGTGAAATCAATACGAAAGTACCCACGATGCTCAGCACTGCCAGAGCGCTTCCTTTGCCTAATTGCCTGAGAACGAAGGAGACACGGTACGTCAGATAGCCGATCGACTCGGTAGCGGTGCCGGGCCCACCCTTAGTCATGACCCAGATGCTGTCGAAGACACGAAACCCGTCAATCACGTTGAATAAAGAAATGAGCAGAAGAAAGGGCATCAGGTGCGGCAGAATAATGTAACGCAGACGTTGCCAGTAGCTCGCACCGTCGACGATCGCCGCTCGCACATAGTCATCTGGCAAAGTCTGCAGTCCCGCATAGAGCACCATGACATTGAATCCGAACGTCCACCAGATTCCCCACAACATAACCATCGTTTGTGCGGCCCAGGGTTGAGCAAACCACAGAATATGGATATTCACCTTCTCGAGCAGGTACGGAACGATGCCCCAGAAATCTTTAAACAGCCAGGAAAACACCAGCGTGCCGACTACCGGAGTCACGATGAACGGCATGGCGTAGGCCGAGATCAAAATGCCACGCAGCCTATCGCCCACGCGCTCAAGCATGAGCGCCAGCGCGAGCCCCAGGATCGTGTGGACCGGTAGCGTCAGCAGAACAAAGGCCAACGTAAAACCTAGCGCCGCGCGCACCTGATCATCTCCAAGCAGCACTTGGTAGTTGTTCAACCCCACAAACTGTGGGTGGCCTCCGAAGCTCAGGTGGTAAAAGCTGAGGAACACCGTGTAGATCACCGGTGCGACCAACAAGGCAATTGTTAACACCGCGCAAGGGGCAATAAATGCGGCAAACTCTTTACGGGTCATTTGACGAAGTCCTCCTCATGCATTGCCCGCCAGTAATCGGCTGCAGCACGATCCAAGGCGTCCCTCGGCGATAGGTGCCCCTGCAAAGCTTCAATGCCGTAGCGAACGATCGCGTCCTTCGCAAGATATGCATAGGGCCGCCGCTCGAATCCGACGGCGCCACGCTCAATACTGGCAACGCCCGCCTGCCAATAAGGACTTCGCTCGATTCCAGCAACCCCAGGACGTGTGACCAGCGTCATACCGGATGCCTGCGCTTGATTCTCCGCGTTCGTGCCTTCCATTGCGACCTGAAACAGCAATTCTCGATCCACTCCCGCATTCGCCGGTATCACCCAACTGTCCTGCGCCCAGTAACCTACCGGTGCGCATCCTTCACACGCGGCAGGGGCCGGCAGAAATCCAAATTTTCCGGCGTACTTCGAAGCGGTCGGATCATCCAGTTGAGGAGTGTTGTTCATCCACAATACCCCCATTAGGAATTGTCCTTGTTGCAGTCCAACCAACGCATCCTCCACCGTGAAATTCACCGCGTTGGGGTGCACACACTTCTTGAACAAGGAAACCATCATTTGCAGTGCATCGACACTTACCGTGTCATTGAAACGCGGCGAGCCATCCTCCCCAAACAACCGCCCGCCCAGCGAGTGCTGCATATCGTTGAACTCATAAGCGATGTGGTCGGACATTTTTGAGTACATCATCACTAAGGGATAGCGCGATGTTTCCTTGGACTGCAGCACTTCGCACAATTTACTCAGATCAGCGATGTTCCGTGGAGCAGTCAGCCCATACTTGGCGAACAAATCTTTTCGATAGACAAAGATCTCCGGGTTTTGAATTGCCGGAATGCCGTAGAAATGTCCGTTGACTTTCATCGTGTCCCAGACACTCATCGGAATTTCATTCAAGTGGTATTTGACTGAGTACTTCGCGATCAAATCATCGAGCGGAGCGAGCCACCTCTTTCCTGCCCACTCGACCAGCAACTGATCGTAGACATGGACGATGTGGTATGGCGAGCGAGCGGGTGAGGACATGCTGATCGTCGCCTGATTGACCAGCGCGTCAAATGGCAACATTTGGTGTCGAATCTGCAGACGCCCGTAGCTGCATCGTGCCATCTGATCCCCGAAGAAAGGCATGCCGGGACTGTCGTAGCTGATGATGTTGATTTTGGTCGGTACGGCGGGTTCGCCAAGCCCACAGGTATTCGACCCGGATGTCGTCTTGAGGCACCCAGCGACGCTAATAACTATCAAGACGAGCAGAGGTGGCGACCAATACCATCGCGTGCGTCGGCTAGCTGCACGGGCGTGTTCGCCGACATAACGGCACGGAAGCAACAGTTCTGCACTCACTCCGTGCATATCCCTACTTCGGATGCACACCTATTGCACACCTGCGATTTACCCATTATTGAAGTCTCTCGCTCATTTTTACGCCACCTCTTTATGTCATTATAGGCCGATGAGTTGCATTCGCAGTACAGTTGGCTATTATGCATCTATCCGGGGCTTCTAAAACACATACAAGGGGATGGTGCAATGAACAGCAGCTATCGCGTATTCGCTGCATTGGGTATTGCAGCGGTAGTCTCGCTAGGCGGCGAATCGAGTCTTCAGGCACAGGAGGCGACGCTGAGTGAAATCATCGTCACCGCCCAGAAACGTGCTCAAAATCTTCAGGAGGTACCGATCGCGATCACCGCAGTATCGAGTGAGGACTTGGCGGACCGAAATGGCTATAACCTCCAGCAAGTCACACAGCTCGTGCCAGGCCTGCAGTTCTCGTTGGAAGGCGCGGATGTAAATATCATTCTGCGCGGCAGCCGTGGCGGTGGCACGAGTCTGTATCAAGATGGCATGCTCCGACTCGCCTCCTCTCAGTTCCAAGCCGGCTTCACCGACACGAGCCGGCTGGAAGTCACGCGTGGGCCTGCAGGAACCCTGAACGGACGCAACAGTTACGCCGGCGCAGTCAATGTCGTCACCAATCCTCCCGAATTTGATGCCACACGCTTCGGATTCGATGCAACAGCCACCAACAATTCCGGCCTGCGCACTGAGTTTTTCGTGAATCATCCGTTCAGCGATTCTATCGCGGTGCGCTTAAGCGCCTACAGGGATCGACGCGACGGCGTCATTAAAAACCTCATTCAACCAAGCAACAGCCTGCAAGACCGCAATGATGACTACGTTCGCCTGCAGGTCGGCTTTAAGCCCTCGGAACGGCTAAGTGGCGTGTTGCGCCTGGCCAACTGGAAGGGCGGCGGCAACGGCTCGGGCGATTACGGCGTCAGTGTCCGCGGTGTCCCAATCAATCCGCTGACCGGCAATACGACGGCGGGGTACACGAGTCCTGGCATCGTCGTACCGCGCGTGGGGGTCGCCTGCAACGACCCATCGGTCGATCCGAATACTGCTTCGCCCATTGGGGCTCCGGGTTCAGCACCACCCCTCCAGGGAGGAATTCCCGCAGCGGGGCCGTGTAATCAGGCAGCAGATCCCGGGCCGTTTTCAATCACCCGCAACGGCGTACACATCCGCGACATCCGACAAAAGGAAATTAACGGCGAGGTGAACTGGGAATTCAGCGACAGCGTCAGGCTACGAGGACTATTCTCCCACGTTGAATATAGCGAGTACCGGCAAGCAGACGGAGACTATGGCCCCTCCGGAGGGCGCGTTCTCAGCCCCACTAATCCGGACAATCAAAATCCCGGTGGTAACCTGCCTGGGCTGATTACCATCAACGAACACTACGACAATTCGTACACCGAGGAACTGCAACTACTCTCCAACGGGAAAAGTAGGATTCAGTGGGTGGTAGGAACATTTTTGTTGCAAAACAACGCCTTCGACGCGTTCGATTTTGCGTGGGAAAATCAGACGCCAGGACAACCTGGAATCGTACGAACGCCCCGCCAGTTCAACACCAATCCGCAGACACTGCACTGCTGCGGTGGGCCGGACAGCGCGTTCATTTGGTATTTTCCGCTCTACAACGTCCTTAACTCCAAGTCTCTGTACGGCGATGCTGTCTATTCGGTGAACGACAGCCTTCGGGTTTTGGGTGGGATTCGCTATACACGTGACGCGGTGAAAGGAACCAGCAAATTCTACACCCTGGACGGCAATGACAATCCATCGGTGGACAAGGAGACTTTCAGCAAGGTGACTTGGCGGGCCGGCTTGGAGTATGACGTGGCACCTGGGCACTTGCTGTATTTTACGGCATCGACGGGGTTCATCGCCGGTGGTGCAAATCCCGGCGGCATCAAGCCGTTTGGCGAACAAAACAATCGCTCCTACGAGATCGGCTCTAAAAATATGTTCCTCGACGGCACGCTTCGGGTGAACGTTGACGCGTATCTCGTCAAATACAACAATTTGCTGGTGAGCTTTTTTGACCCTGCCACCTCCCTGACCACGGCGTTCAATGCCGGCAGTTCAAAGGCAAACGGAATCGAACTCGAGGCGCGTTGGCAGCCAATCAACAATCTGCATCTGGGGCTGGCTGCGGCGTACACCCACTCCTATTACGGCGACTTCCTGTTCGGCGCGGAAGCAACCCTGGTCGATGGACAAGATCTGCCAGCCCAGTATGGTCCTGGGGCGAAAGGGTTCATTGCCAAGGGTCTCGCGACGCGCAACGCTCCCAAGTACCAGGTGAACACTTCGATAGACTATGACATTGGCCTTGGCAATTATGGTGTGCTCTCGCCGGGTGTTGACGTTACGGCAGTCGGAAAGTACAAGACTCGAGACGCCCCGCTTTTCTATGCGGTGCAGGATTCTTACGTTCGGGCCGATCTGCGCGTGGGCTGGCATTTGCCTGGCACCCCCTGGTCCGCCAATGCGTTTATGACTAATGTCGGTAACAAGGCGATCCGTATCTTCTCTACACCGAACCAGGGCGGGATCATTTACGATCAATATCAAGATCCACGGATATTTGGCGTGCGCTTCAGTTACCGAACCCAATAAACCCTCAAGTTACCGGGCGCAAAATCTCGGCACAGAAGCTGGCAATCGCGTCGTTTACGGCCACGGGGTTTTCGAGATTCGGTGCGTGTGACGCATACGGCAGGACCATGAGGCGCGAATCGCGAGCAAGCCGATGGGTTTCAAGTGCGTGCTCCAAAGGCACGGCATGATCCTGGTCACCGTGAATCAGGAGACAGGGAAGATTCATTTGGGCAAAGGGTGAGCGGACATCGTTCTGGTAGATAATCGACATTAATTCGTGAAACGTCTCCTCACCCGAACGAGTGGCAATCCTGTCGGCCCAGAAGCGCACCAATTCTGGCCGCCGGCATTGCGTAAGGGGCGAAAAATGGCTTTGAGAAGCCACTTGCCCGTGAGAAAGTCCGATATGGGTCAAACCACGCAATTGCTCATACTCTGCGCGGCTTGCATCCGCCTGTTCTTGAGGAAAAGGGACGGCGGCCGCACCGATCAGCACCATACCATGTAAGCGCTGCGGCACCGTTACCGCAACCCGGACGGCCAGATATCCGCCCATCGACAGGCCTACTAGAACGCAACGATCGATGTTCAATTCATCAAGTAGTGCAGTGAAATCGCTCGCCAGGTCGTACAGACTATAGGGCGTCCGACCGCGCAAGGTTCGGCCACGCAGATCATATGCAATGGTTCGATACGACTTGGACAGCGCATCGAGCTGCGGAGTCCACATTTCACAATCTAATCCCATGCCGTGGGCGAACACTATGGCCACGCCCTCTCCACGAACAACGCGCCGTCCCGACTCCACGCTAGCCGACGACCGATGGTCTGTTAAGTCTGCGGGATCGCGAACTCTGCTCGAATACATCAACGCCGAGCTGCTGCAAAAGATGCGGCATATCGATCAGCACCCAATTTTCAGACAATAGGTCACCGTCTCGACGCCAAAAATCCATTACTCGCACCGTAAAGGGTCGGCCGGACGCCGGCATGCCAAATAAATCTGCGCCCGTGTGCGTTGCGTGTATGCCAGGCCATCCTGACCACGACACATAGTTGCCATCGGCAAGCCGGACAATTTCCTTGCCTCCCTTGTAATGAGCCTGGTTCC
Organism: Pseudomonadota bacterium; assembly: GCA_031394735.1. Lineage (GTDB taxonomy): Bacteria > Pseudomonadota > Gammaproteobacteria > Steroidobacterales > Steroidobacteraceae > TMP-86. The sequence goes on from JANMXI010000360.1 coordinate 36,437, forward strand.
TTTGCCAAGCGTGTTCGTGATATGCCTGCAGCCCTGTCACCCCTGCAGTGGCATCGATCCCAGCTGGTTCCTGAGCGTAGTCCGGAAATGCTTCCTGCCAGGGGTGCTGGTGGTGGCGGAGAAACCCCTGCAATCCGCGTGTGCTCCCAATAGCGGCGGGTCCATACCACATCATGTTCGGATGCCAGAAACGCTCCATACCAATGCTGGCGTTATCGATCCGATCGTAGCTCAGCAAGCCCTCAATGATCATCGCATCAACCAGGTCCGCGCTCTTTCGGCTCTCCTGCGCATCGTGCCTGGTAAACATAAGGCCGTCTTGAGTCGCCGGCCCAGGGACCAGGCCTTCGATGCCGCGGGCACGTGGCATGGGGTTCAGTCCGAGCTGACGCAGAACATCCAGAACGTCGAATAACAGATAGCAGTCAACGACACGGCCATCTACGAGGCGATAAAATTCGCCAAAACGGACTTGGAGCCAGTGATTCGATGCGGGCAGCCCCAGCCAGTCTTCGACCATCGTACCGTAGTAATAGCCTGTGGCCGAAACCCAATCCTCTCCGGCGAAATGGCCAGCCACCAGAATATCGTCGCGTCGCTCCAGGTCAGGCATCGCGATTTTCATGGGTATTAACAGTTGCTCGACGATTTCTTCCACGCCGACTAAATGATTGATCGGATGCGAACCGGCGCACGTGGCATCCATCGAGAAGATTGTGGTGGCGGCGCTCCTCAGTGCGTCGACCGGCGCCAGTGCCAAATTTCTGAGCGCCTCCCCTACGCTGCGTTTGAGAACGAGCAAATCCGACGATGCCATAATCTAGTCTCCTTACATGTTGGAAGCGCGCGAACAGTCGTCTGGCGTCAAAAACCCGTGCCCTTTATTACCTCGGGTATCACAGGCGCATTCGGCCATAAAGTGCATTCGACTGCAACATGCGTCTCCCTTTCTTTTGAAGCGCAAGCGGTGCCGACCCTTTGCCTTTGTCTACGCGCAGCCAGAACAGCCCACGCGTCCTGCATCCCGAGCAATGCATCCGTAACTACTGGATAATAAGACGTTTTCCAAAACCGTGGTGGGCACTGCGCCTAAATAATCAGGCGCATGGACTCCTTGTGGCGGTGCGCTATTACACTTGTAATCAAACCTTTAAAAGCCGTCTGCACACCTGAGGTCGGCGTTCAATATGGCGCCAGTGACATTAATATTGCAGTCGAAGTACAATTTGCGTCCTATCGATGCAATGCATCGCCAAAGCAGACGCGAAGGCCTCAGATGACACTTATGCTAAACAGTGCAGAAATGGAACTGCGATTGGTCCGGTACGGTCAGTTACGACCGTGTACGACTGCATTCATAGATTCTCGTACGCCGGGCAGCGAGCGCAAAGAAAATTTCACGATTATTGGACCCGGCGTCGCCGAGAACCCCGATCAGCATGTTCATATCAGCATTCCGCACGGCTTCAACATTGGCGGTGCACGGCAGCCACCGGGCTGCATAAATTCGCAGCACAGCCACGAAACAGCGGAAGTGTTCGTGGTCCACAGCGGCCATTGGCGATTCAAGACTGGCCATGACGGAACGGATGCGTTCGTCGATCTGGGTCCGGGGGACACGATCTCGATTCCGCTTCATGTTTTTCGCGGTTTTGAGAACATCGGGCAAGAGACCGGATTCCTATTTGCGGTGCTCGGCGGGAATGATCCTGGGCATGTGACTTGGGCACCCTACGTTTTTGAAGCCGCCGCACGGTACGGCTTGGTTCTGCTCGAGAGTGGGCGACTCATGGATACCGCCAAGGAAGACGTACCAGCCGGATCGAAGCTTATGCCGGTAACCAGCACCTCTGACGTGGCGAAATTTCGTACGGTGGACACCCAGGCACTCGAGACGTGTGTTCTGGTTGTGGCGGATCTTCAGGCAGGCGGTGGCCTAACGGAGGTTGCGGGCTTTAAGGAGTGTCCGATCGTTGGAGTAGAGAATCTGGCGGAACAGATGCCAGCCGGAAAGATGAGTTGGGCGCATGGCTTTCAACTACGCGCCTTGGATATCGCACCGCAAGCCTGCTCTCCGCCGCATTCGCGCGATGAAGAAGAGGTCCTGCTAATGCACGCCGGGGCACTTTCCATTCAGTGGGCCGGCGGTCAACTCGAGTTGCGTCCCGGTGACACGTTGACCGTGCCGAAGGGGTTGACGCGCACTTATCTGAACAATCAAGCCGAGCGCGCAATCGTGTACGTGGTTCGTGGCGGCGATCATCCCCAAGCTGTGCGGTGGACGAATCCCGCCTCACTTCCACGCCTGTGAGTGTTGTTCCGTGGATGGCAGGATTGAAGGGCAAGATTGCGCTGGTGACGGGCGCTGGTCGCGGCATCGGCCGTGCATCGGCGTTGGCACTTGCTCAGGCCGGAGCAGATGTTATTGCAGTGGCCCGCACGAGGTCCGACCTCGAGGAATTGGCGGCCGCTGCCTCCGGCATCTCGATTTGGTGTGAGGATGTAGAAAGTGAGAGCTTTTTTCTGCGCCTCGAAGCGCTCGATCGACTTGATATTCTCGTGAACAACGCAGGGATGAACCGGCCACTGGCCATCGAACAAGTGGATCTAGAAACTCTAGATCGGATGATCGCGTTGAATATTCGTGCGGTGTTCCGAACCTCGCAGTCGGCGGTTAGGGTCATGCAACGTTCTGGAACTGGCGGATCAATCATTCAGATGTCCTCACAAATGGGTCACGTGGGCGCCAGTCGGCGCACCGTTTACTGCATGACCAAGCATGCCGTGGAGGGCCTCACTAAAGCGATGGCAGTTGAACTGGGAAGCAGCGGGATTCGCGTCAACTCTATTGCACCGACTTTCATCGAAACCGATCTCACCAGGCCGATGTTTCAAGATCCGGCATTCCTTCGATCCGTGCTCGACAGCATTCCGTTGAATCGGATCGGTCGGCCTGAAGACGTGGTCGGTGCCGTGCTGTTTTTAGCCTCCTCCGCTTCCTCACTAATCACAGGCGATAGTCTGCGAGTGGATGGCGGCTGGACTGCTCGATAAACCTGGTCACCGGTTGGGCCCGGGATGAAGGAGCTCTATCGCGCGGCGATGCCGCCGGGTTAAGCTACAGGCCTGGACGATCCGTGCATGAAGAAGAAGCTATGGCCCGCCGCAAGGCCCCTGCAACCGTAACCTTAAGAAAACCTACTGCTAAGGTCGCCAATGAGATCCTAGGTGGCCGGCGTGCAACCTCCTACGATGTGGCACGACTCGCAGGGGTATCCCAGTCCGCGGTTTCACGCTGCCTGCAGCCCGGCGCGAGCGCCAGTGGGAAGATGCGTGAACGAGTGCGCCGCGCTGCGTTGGAACTGGGGTACACGCCCAATGCCATCGCCCGCAGTTTGATAACACGCCGATCAAATCTCATCGCGGTGCTGATATCGAATTTGACGAGCTTGTACTATCCCGAGGTGCTTTCCGAACTCTCCGCGCACGCAACCGTGCACGACGAACGAATCTTGCTGTTTGCCTTGCCCCACGAAAGCGACATCGACGAAACTTTGGACAAGGTCTTGCAGTATCAGGTCGATGGGGTTATCGCCGCAGTGCGCTTAAGCTTGCCGCAACTCGAAGCCATCAATCGCCGGCGCATTCCCGTGGTCTTCTTCAACCGCTACTTGCGGGACCATCCCGTGAATGCGGTGTGCTGCGACCAGGTTGATGGCGCGAGAGTTCTTGTGACCCGCCTGCATGCGGCTGGTCATCGGCGCTTTGGCGTGATCGCTGGTCCGAAGGATTCCGTCGTTGGTGAAGAGCGCCTTCGAGCAACTCTCGAGAAGCTTCAAGAACTGGGAATTCGGGACACACCGGTGGTGCGAGGCGGCTACGACTATGATAGCGGTGCTGCCGGTCTTCATGAACTGATAAAGATCGGCAAGAAGCCGCCGCATGTGGCTGTTTGCGCCAACGACCTGATGGCGATCGGCTGCATTGACGCTGCCCGTTTCGACTTGGGATTGGCGGTCCCGGAAAAACTGTCCGTTGTTGGATTCGATGGTGTTGGCCCATCGACGTGGTCATCCTACCGACTCACCACGATCCGCCAGCCCATCCAGCGCATGGCCGAGGCGGCCTTGACGCTGCTCATGGATCGGGTGGAAAACCCCAAGCTGCCGCCGGAGAAACGAGTATTGGCGGGACAGATCGTCGAAGGCGGATCTGCCAAGCTCGGATGAATCCTTGGCTGCGCCAATCGTCTGACTGGCGCTTATCGGACTACAAACTCATTGTCGCCACGCTACTTGGAATGGGAGGGCTTCGGAGGAACTTTGCGTCCTTCATCGAACGCTTCCCAGCCCTGACCATTGAACGGATCCACGCCGAGTTGACGCATGACGTGCGGGAAATCCACCATTACCCAATTATCGACGATTTTACCGTCTTTGACTTTCCAAAAGTCCATGTAACGGATTTCCACGCGCTTGCCGGTGGGTGCAATACCCATAAATTCCCCGGTGTGCGACGCCTGCTGCGCCCCAAACGCCGCCATCCACTCGCCCTGGACAATGCGCGCTTCATCAATGCAAACCTTGTCGGAGAATGCCGCCTGAAATGGCCGCTGCCAGTTGTCCTGAAATTCTTTAAGACCATTCTTTGTACCGCAGCCTGCGTTTCCCATCCAACGGAAAGATTCGGAGAAAAACGTTCCGATTCCATTGATCAGATGATCATTTAAACCGTCCACCATCGATTCAACGACGCGCCGAGTCTCATCCGTCTTGGACACATCGTTGTCCTTCGTCAACCGCGCCTGCTCGGGTCTTGCTCCAACCACCACGTTGTCTCCTGCCTACACAATTCTCGCACCGCACGTATAACCGATGTGTACGTCGAATGCAATTAACACCACTGTGTTGCCACACTGTGTCTCCTGCATCGATCGTAAAACCGTGCAAAATAGTGAAGCCGCGCCTTGAGTCTGGATTGCATCCGAAGTACCTTCAACCTCGATTGTGAGCGGTCGTTATATGCCGCAAAGGACGCCACTCTTGACCAACATTTCACAACGCCGCTCAGCTCATTCGACGGTCCGCCCGTTGGCGCTTCTGGTGGCGCTATGGGGAATGGCCACCGCCGGCGTTCCTTCGGACGCGCCGCCTACAGACCCCGGTGCAGCGAGCACCACTGCGAAAATCGACTCATTGTCGCAGTTATCCATCGAGTCACTGCGTAAGCGGTCATTTGACGCCCAATTTACGCTGCAGACGACGCTCGGCACTGGCAGCGGTCAATCGGACTACGCAAAATTCTATGGACCGCCCTTTTACAGCTCGTTTATCGCTTCCTATCTGTCCGACGGACTTAGGGTGTATGCCCGTGTTGATGTTCCGCCCGTTGTAGTCGCCAGCCCATCGTCGGGCTTTCCCGTCATTCTGTTTGCGCATGGCTGGGTGGGTGAGGCTGCTGCACCAGGTTTCGATTTTGATTACACACCCAATTCTTATTATGGCGATCTCATCGATCGCTACGTCAAGGCAGGTTATGTGGTCGTGACGCCCGGGTACAGAGGGCACGGACGCGTGAACGACGTTCCGTCGCAAGGAATTGAGTACGTTCGCACTTACGATGACGGCAGCTATCTGGCGCCTCAATTTTATGCCATCGATATCCTGCATGCGCTGCAGGCGGTCGGCTCACTCGAGGGCATCCAATGGCCCACCTCCAGATCTGAAAAATTGAGGATTGATCGCTCGCGCATCTACCTGAGCGGACATTCGCAAGGCGGCGATGCGGCCTTCACCGCGCTCGCGGTGTCTAGTAGCCCGCAACTTCACCAGCATTTCAGGGCCGCCTCGATCTGGGCGGGTTGTATTGCAGGGCGGATGGAACAAGGTGGCTTTTACGGGCCGATGGAGACGAGCGAGGCGGCGCTGCACGATCCAGCCTATTTTCCCCACATGCCGCCGCAATGGAAGGCTCGCCAGTACACCGGAACGATCCAACAGGGGATCGATGGGCGACGCCAACAGATGTACCGAACGGTACGCAACAATGTGGCCGATCAGGCTCACGCTGACCTTAACAAGAATTCCTTGCTGGGCGCCATGAGGGCTATCGATGCGGTTGCGTTCCCGCAGTTCATCACCGTACCACTCGACCTTCACTTTTCCGACCGCGACTACTTTTCCACGCCGCAGTGGAATTCCGCCGTCGTTCGCAGCATCCGCAGCATGGGAGGCCGCGCTAATGCCTACGTTTATCCGGGAAATGGACATGACCTGCGGCTCGTCGATGGCTGGTCCCCCCGGGGTTCCTCGGCGGGACGAGAAACTGCGATCGCGCGAACCCTGGAGCGTTTTAAATAGCACCTGGAGGCGCGCCAGGCCGGTGGCATTTATGCAAAATCCGTCCCCAGATCTTCATTTGCATTCGCAGTCACACTTGCTTATTGTGCTTAATACTCACGGCTTGATCGCCGAATTGCTTCACGAGGCGTATTCGAAATGATCCGACATCTGAAAACCGGCATGTCAACGCAACAAGCGGTCGAAGAGGATGCAAAGGTTCGAACATTGGTGGAGGACATGTTGGGGGCAATATCGGCACGTGGCGATGCCGCGGTGCGCACGTACTCCGACAAATTGGATAAATGGTCGCCGCCCAGCTTTCGCCTGACGCTGGACGATATCCGCGCCTGCTACCGTGAATTGCCCCAACAGGCGATCGAAGACATCCGCTTTGCGCAGGCCCAGGTGCGCAATTTCGCCCAGATCCAACGGGCGGCCGTCAAGGATGTCGAGGTGGAAACGCTCCCCGGTGTGGTGCTAGGACATAAGAACATTCCGGTCAACTCCGTGGGCTGCTATGTGCCCGGCGGTAAGTATCCCTTGGTGGCGAGCGCCCATATGAGCGTTGTCACTGCCAAGGTGGCGGGCGTGCGGCGCGTCATCGCGGCAGCACCGCCGTTCAATGGCCGCCCCTCGCCCCCGATCATCGTTGCCATGGACATGGCCGGCGCCGATGAGATTTACGTCCTTGGGGGCGTGCAAGCCGTCGGCGCAATGGCGCTCGGAACGGAAACGATCAAACCCGTCGACATGCTTGTCGGTCCAGGCAATGCTTATGTGGCAGAAGCCAAGCGTCAGTTATTTGGCCGCGTCGGCATTGACTTGTTTGCCGGGCCTACCGAGACCCTGGTAATCGCCGACGAAACCACCGATGGTGAACTATGTGCTGCCGACTTGCTCGGGCAGGCGGAACATGGTCCAAATTCACCTGCAATACTTTTGACCAATTCGGAAACATTAGCTCTAGCAACCATCGCCGAAGTGGAGCGACAACTTACCGTTCTTCCCACGGCGCCCATCGCCGGCCAGGCGTGGCGCGATTATGGTCAGGTCATCGTCTGCGACACCTACGAGGAAATGGTTCAGGTTGCAGATGACATCGCCTCCGAACACGTGCAGGTGATGACCCGGGACCCGGACTTCTTCCTTACTCGGATGACCAACTACGGTGCCTTGTTCCTGGGCGACAAAACCAACGTCTCTTATGGAGACAAGGTCATCGGCACCAATCACACGCTGCCAACGAAGAAATCCGCGCGTTATACGGGCGGCCTGTGGGTCGGAAAATTCCTCAAGACCTGCACCTACCAACGCATCTTGACGCCGGAAGCATCTGCGCACATTGGAGAGTACTGCTCACGGCTCTGCGCGTTGGAGGGCTTCATGGGTCACAAAGAGCAGGCCGACATTCGCATCCGCCGCCATGGCAGCGTCAAGCAAGCGGGCGCATAAGGCGCCCCATGATTGTCAGGCCGCGCCGACATGACACAGGTCGCCGATGTCCACAATGCGTGAATTCGTGAGCGTACCTCCGATCGTTCTGCTGCCTGGAATGATGCTCGATGAGCGCGTGTACTCAGAACAGGTGGCCCTCCTCTCGAGTATCACGCAGGTCACCGTTGGCGATATTACTTTGACAGACACAGTACAGCAGCTCGCGGACGCTGCACTACGAGCCGCACCACCGCGGTTCGCATTGGCAGGACTTTCCATGGGTGGCATCGTTGCTTTGGAAATCTGGCGCCGCGCTCCGCGACGCGTCACGCACTTGGCGTTGATCGACACTACTCCTTACGCGGATCGTCCAGAGCGCAAGGAAATGCGGTTTGAGCAAATTGCGGCCGTTGAATCGGGCAACCTTCGCCAAATTTTGTCGCAATCGATGAAACCCCTGTACCTGGCCAGCAAGAACCGTACGTCCGCTACATTACTGCGCGCGATTCTTGACATGGGCCTGGCGCTTGGGCCAGAGGTGTTTCGACGCCAGTCCCTTGCACTGGCGCATCGACCCGATAGCAGCGCGACGCTGACCAGCATCACCTGCCCCTCGCTGGTGTTATGCGGACGCGAAGACATGTTGTGCCCTGTTGAGTTCCACCGGTCCATGGCTGATGCAATGCCTCGCGCCGATCTGGTGGTACTTGCCGAATGCGGACATCTGTCCGTCATGGAGGAACCCGAGGCCGTTACCGGCGCTCTTTGCCATCTCTTGAGGAGAACATCATGAGGACATCCCAAGATCGAATTTTAACCACGCATGTCGGCAGCATGCCTCGTTCCGTCGCCGTGACGAACTTGGTGTTCGGCCGCGAGCGCGGCGATCTTATCGATGCGCAGGAATTCGACCGTGTAATTGCCAATGCAGTGTGCGAAGTCGTGCTCAAGCAGACTGTCGCCGGAATTGATCTTGTCAGCGATGGAGAGCAGAGCAAGATCAGCTACGCCACCTATATCAAAGACCGCCTGACCGGCTTCGACGGCGACAGTCCGCGCAATCCCCCCGCGGACCTGGAGGATTACCCGGGTTTCATGCGCCGCCTGGCCAGTGCGGGCGGCACGCCCACTTACCGCAGGCCGCGCTGCGTGGGTCCCATCGGCATCAAGAGCGGGCAGCCCTTGGCGGATGATATCGCCTGGTTCCAGGAGGCGCTTAAGCGCGCCAGCGCCGTCGAGGCGTTTATGAACGCAGCCTCGCCCGGAGTGATCGCGTTGTTTCAACCCAACGATTACTATCCCAGTCATGAAGCCTACCTGGAGGCGCTCGGGGAAGCGATGCGCATCGAGTATGAGGCCATCGTTGGCGCCGGCCTGATCCTGCAGATTGACTCACCGGATCTGGGTCTCGGCGGTCACACCCTATTCAAGGGGCGTCCGCTCGAAGAGTATCGCCGTATGGCCAGTCTGCATGTTGAAGTTCTCAACAACGCGCTTCGAAACTGCCCGGCGGAGCGAGTGAGGATGCACATATGTTGGGGGAATTATGAGGGTCCTCATCACCACGACGTACCCATGGATATCGTATTGCCCATCGCGCTCAAAGCAAAACCACAGGCGCTGTTGTTCGAGGCGTCCAATCCGCGCCATGCGCATGAATGGGCGGTGTTCCGAGATGCCTCCATCCCGGAAGATAAGATTTTGGTCCCAGGCGTTCTCGACTCCGTAACGAACTTCATCGAACATCCACTGTTGGTTGCCGAAAGGATCGAACGCTTTGCCGCCATCGTGGGTCGCGATCGGGTCATTGCCGGAACGGACTGCGGATTTTCGACATTCGCTGGATTCGGCGCCGTGGATGAGGACATCGTCTACGCCAAGCTCGCCGCGATGAGCCAGGGCGCACGCATCGCATCCGAAAGGCTGTGGCGATGAGCAGAGTTTCAACCTTTCGCACCCGACTGCGCGGCGCCGAACGTTTGTTGGGCACGTTCGTCAAGACAGTAGAGTCCGCGGTGATCGAAGTGCTTGGATTCGCACCGCTGGACTGCGTGTGCATCGATGCCGAACACGCGCCATTTGATCGCCGTGCGCTTGATGGCGCAATTCTCGCGGCGCGCAGCGCGGACCTGCCGTCCCTGGTCCGTGTGCCGCGAACCGACGCTGCGGACATTCTCGGCACTCTCGATCTAGGCGCAACTGGCGTGATCGTGCCGCACGTCGCAACCCCACAGGCAGCCATGGCGGCGGCAGCGGCCTGCCGCTACGGACCCGGTGGCCGCGGTTACGCAGGCTCGACGCGCGCCGCTGGATATGGCACGCGTGCCATGAGCGAGAATCTTGCCCGTGCGAACGCGGAAGTTACGCTGATAGCGCAAATTGAAGACGCCGAAGCGTTGCAGCATATCGACGCGATCGCCGCGGTGGATGGGATCGACGCGCTGTTTATCGGGCGTATGGATTTGACGGTATCGTTGCAGGCAACCTCGCCCGATGATCCGGCGGTGGTGGCTGCGGTCAAAGCCATCTGCGCAGCCGGGCGACGTCATGGCCGATGCGTGGGCATGTTCACGGCGACCACGGGGGAGGCTCGACAATGGTACACGGAAGGCGCGTCATTCTTTCTGCTCAGCTCTGATCAGCAGATGATGCTGCAGGGAGCAAAGCGCCTGCGTGAGGAATTCGAACGGTGAGCGGCAGGCGCATCGAACGCGTGTCATGGGTTCTATCGGTTCTGCTCGGATCTTGCATCTGCATGTGCGAAATCACACCTATCGCACTGGCAGCCGACGTCGACGCGGACCGGCTACGCAACGCAGATCGTGAACCAGAAAACTGGTTCGCGGGCGGTCGCGACCAAACTGGATCGTATTACTCGCCGCTGCGCATGATCAATGCAAGCACGGTGAAAAATCTGGGTTTCGCCTGGCAATATGATTTGGGCACTTATCGGGGGCAAGAGGCAACGCCCATCGTCGTCGATGGGACGCTGTACACGGCGGGGACGTGGGGACACGTTTACGCGCTCGACGCCACGACGGGTCGGCAAAAGTGGCGCTTCATCCCGACGCTTGACCCTCGCTACGCAAGGAACCCGTGCTGCGATTTGGTCAACCGGGGCATTGCCTTGTGGAAGGGAATAGTTTTTGTCGCATCGGTGGATGGGCATCTTCATGCATTGAACGCATCGACGGGCCAGGTGGTCTGGGAGGTCGATACAATCGTCGACCATTCGCTGCCTTATTCGAGCACCGGTGCGCCTCAAATTGCGGGCAACTTGGTGATCATCGGCAACGGCGGCGGAGACATGGGTCGAGTCGGCGTGCGCGGATACGCGTCGGCGTACGACCTAAAGACGGGGGTTTTGCAGTGGCGCTTTTATACCGTGCCCCCCGCACCGGGAAAACCCTACGAAAACCCGGAACTGATACACGCGGATACCACCTGGGATGCGAGCAGGCAGCCGCAATTCAACGGCGGTGGTACCGTGTGGGATGGCCTGGCATACGATCCGGCGCTGGATCTGGTCTTCATGGGAACGGGCAATCCCTCACCCTACGACTTGCGACAACTGGGTCCGTCTACGCTTGATAGCTTATATACCTCCTCCATAATTGCTGTGCATCGTGCGACTGGTCGTCTGGCGTGGAGCTATCAAACAACGCCTCACGATATCTGGGATTTCGACGCCGCACAAAAATTCATCTTGACCGACCTCATCATCTGCGGAAAACCGCACTCTGTTCTGATGCAGGCTTCCAAGAATGGCTTCTTTTATGTGCTCGATCGGAAGACCGGCGCCCTGCTTAGCGCTCATAACTACACCTACGTGAACTGGGCTTCGCGAATCGACACCACCACGGGACGACCCGTTCTCAATAAAGACGCGGATTGGCGTGTATCACCGAAGGCTGTATACCCCTCGGCCGGCGGGGGACATTCGTGGAATCCCATGTCCTACAGTCCATTGACGCACCTTGTCTACATTCCGGTCATCGATGCTGCCAATGTCTGGGTCGATCTACTGCACAACGGCGGTTCTCTCAACTATATCGATAGTTCCTTTACGGTGGGCTCACTGGCCGCGGATGCTGGATATGACCGGACGGGGATGGCGTCGCTGTTCGGCCCATTGCCCGACATCAGCGGTCTTGTTGCGCGGCGACGCGGCAAGCCGGTTCGAGAAGTTTTGCGCGCATGGGATCCTGTAATTGGAAAGACCGTGTGGGAGGCCGAGACTTCCCATGGCACACGCGGGTTCGATGGCGGCGTGCTGTCAACCGCTGGGAATCTTGTCTTTCAAGGGCGGGGCGATGGGCTCTTATACGTGTATGCCGCCGACACGGGTGAGATGCTCAAAGCGCTCAACACGGGGAGTCACATTCTCGCGGCGCCCATGACTTATGCGGTGGAGGGCGTGCAGTATATCGCTGTACAAGTAGGTTATGGAGGCGCGGCAATCATGGGGGCTCCCATTCCACCGAATAGTGCGGCGCGCCGCTACCAGAACGTAAACCGGGTGATTGCCTTCCGGCTCGGCGGCGGCGCTGTACCCAAACCACCAATGCGCGACGATGGTCTATTCCCGCAGCCGCCACCACGCAATGCGAGCTCAGAAGCGCTTCATCGGGGTGAGATCAGTTTCACCCAGGAATGTTCTCGATGTCATGTCCTTGGCCCGAGCTCGGTGCCGGATCTGCGCCGGATGAATGCCGGCCTACACAGTGCCTTTGATGACATTGTCCTGCGCGGCGCGCTGAGCGCGGCGGGCATGGAGCGCTTTGATGACATTCTCAGCATCGAGGCCGTTCACGACATCCACGCCTATTTGATCGAACAGTCATGGCTTGCCTATGAAGCGCAACAAAAGGCAAGCCGAAGTGAGGGCAAACAACCGCTCTCCCCTGAACCGCACTAGACTATCGTTGTGTAGCGGTCAGGTGCCTTCGGCTTGCGGCCGCGGAGCTTGTGCTCGCCCCGTGTCGAAACTCTCCCAGCCGAGACCATTGAACGGATCAACACCCAGTTGACGCATGAGGTGCGGGAAATCCACCATCACCCAGTTATCGACGATTTTGCCGTCCGTGACCTTCCAGAAGTCCATGTATCGAATCTCCACTCGCTTGCCCGTCGGTAGAATTCCCATGAACTCTCCCGAATGCGTCGCAACCTGGGCGCCGAACGCCGCCATCCATTCGCCTTCCACGATGCGCGCTTCATCCGTACAGACTTTGTCTGTGAAAGCAGCGCGAAAAGGCACCACCCAGTGATCCAGAAATGCTCGGAGCCCAAGCTTAGTTCCGCAACCGGCATTACCCATCCACCGGAAGTCCTCATGAAAAAATTGGCTTAATTCCTCGAACACGCAATCGTTCAATCCATCGATCATCCCCTCGATGGTCTTTTGCGTCTCGTTTGATTTGGACAGATCGTTGATCTTGGTCAGTCGCCCCTGCTCTGGTCGTGGTCCACTCATCCAAATGCTCCTAAAAATTTGCGGAATACGGTTCAATCAACAGGCTGCAACGACGCCATTCGCGCGAGAACGTCAAGGCCTTGCATGTTCAAGTAGTGCAAAATATCGATGAACACCCAATTCTCGGACAGCTTCCCTTCCTGCGCCCGATAGATATCCACAACACGCATGTCGGCTGGATTCGGACTGGCCGTCATCCCCATGTAGCCACCGGCGTTGCTTACGGTGAGATTGGCCCAGCCAAAAAAACCACCGAAATTTCCTTCGGCCAGTCGGCACAGGTGACCGTTGAAGCGATAACCTTGATTCAGAGCAGCGCGAAACGGACCGGCGTGCTGCTGGACGTAGCGCGATATCGTGAAAGTTGCACCAATGCCCGCTGGACCCCACCAAATCATATCGTCGTTCCACGTTCGGGCAAGGCGTTCCTCGATCGGTAGGGTGCGCGCGTTTTCGCCCATGTCGCCCAACATCGCGTTGATGGCCGCGAGCGTAGCTTCGCCTATTCGAGGGTCTTGCGCTGAATACAGAAGACCGTCGTGAGTTGCAGGGCCTGGTTGCACGAGGTGGGCGCCCGTAGCCGGTGGGAAAGGGTTTTGGCCTGTTTGGATCATCAGATGAGGAAGATCACAAAACCAGGCTGTTTCCGCGATTTTCCCGTCAGTCACCCGGTTAAACTCCGCGTATCGCAGCATGGCGATTCGGCCTGTCGGTCTGATTTGGAGAAACGGGCGATCGAACAAGCCCATCAGGTGGCCCATCGAGATCACCCAGACGGATTCAAATCCGTCGATCTCGTTCAACCCTGCCATGAATATGTCTGCTCGACGCTGAACCCTGCTCATTGCAGATAAAAAGGGTGTCCAGAACGCACAGCCCACGGCGTCCGCGCCGTGTTGATCATGAAAGGGATGCACGCCTCGCCAGTGCCAGCCGGGCGTCGTGTGCTCAGCGAGCGCTGCCGCTACATTCGCTGATCCAGCCGCCGATATCGCTGCGTGATGGCGCCTGACCACCGCCTTCTCGCTCTGAAAGTCTCGCATTTCACCCCCCTTGCATCCGACAAAGCGCCTAGACCGCGACCTCGCAACTGCTTTTACGCCGCCGAATGCATTCCAGATTGCGTCATTTTACGCATGCGCATTCAAACAATTCTATCCCAATAATTCAAGGCTTCCCAACTCATACGTCACGACTTTATTTGATCTAATTTGCATTCGCCTGCATCGTCTGGTATTTGTCATTAGATGCGAATTGGCGCGGCTTCTTTGACGCAGGCAAAGTTGCAACTTAACGCAGAGAACCGATCGGGACATGAGAACTCATACGTTGTTTTGCTGGCTGGCGTTCGCCAACCTTATGGTTACCACGAGCTCCGCGCTGAGTTGCGGCACCGACCCGGGTGCAGTGCGCATTCTCTCCAACGATTTTGACTCCCTGCGCATCGTTGCTGCGGCTGCGCTGGAATGTGCGAGCCCGACGGTCACGATTACCAAAAATCAAACCACGCAACATGCGGAATTGCAGGTTCCTGCGCTAAAAGTGAACCCGGCGAAGTATACCGTCGTAATTCTTTCCAACGACACCATGACCGCCCTGCTGAACGGTGGCTTGCTCCGATCGCTCAACGACTTGGTTGCCCGCTATGGTCAGCAGCTGAAAGCGAATCAGTTTGTTACGATCGACGGCAAAATCATGGCCGTGGCGTTCATGGTCAATGCCCAACATCTCTTTTATCGGGCGGATGTATTGGCTGAAGTGGGTGTGCCGCCACCATCAAGCTATGAACAAATGCTTGATGCTGCCCGCAGAATTCGCGACAAGGGAATCATGCGCTACCCGCTTGCTGCCACCGATCGACCCGATTGGGATCTTGCCCAGGAATTCATCAACATGTACTTAGGTTACGGCGGCGAACTGTTTGATGGAGGTACGGCCCGAACCGTTATTGTCAACGAGAGGGGTGTTAAGGCGCTTGAAATGATGAAGTCGCTTACAGCGTACATGAGACCGGACTTTCTCACGTACACCACTGACAGCATCGCGCCAATGTGGGCGGCAAACGAAGTTGCCATGGCGAACTTGTGGGGATCTCGCGCCAATGCATTTCTCACTGGAAACTCAATTCCCTTGGCGATCGCCCGATCTACTCGCTTCGCCGCGGCACCCACTGTCGGTGGCCAACACATACCCAGCACCACCCTTTGGTGGGATGCCTTTGCCATCGCCAAAAATATCGATGACGCGGACGCCCGTGCATCTTTTCAAACCATGATGCATGCGATTTCTCCTGCGGCGGCCAATGCTCATCCAGGCGCGGCGGTCTGGTTAACCAGCGATGCCAAAACCAGCGCGTCGGCCGCAGGCGTTATCGCAAGCGTTAAGGGCGGGGCGAAGTCATACCCCACTGCGCCTTACATGGGATATCTGCACAACGCTATCGGCGCGAACCTTGCGGCTTTCATGCAAGGCCGGAAGAGCGCGGAGGAAACGCTACAAGACGCCGCTACCACCTACACCACGGCCGTCCGCGAAGCCGGATATCTGCGTTAGGCTCGCCACTTCGCATGCCGCACAGAACTTTCGTAGCATTCATATGGCCATCGCTCGCCACGATGCTCGTCTTCATCGCACTGCCAATCGCATTGATCGGCTATGAGTCCCTGTTCATTGAATCTGAAAAGCCGCTGGTGCGAGTGGAAGCGTGTGATCCTTTCGGCTGCCGAATGGAAACCCGCGTCGACTCGGACGCCGTTACAAAAGAGCGTAATTCGGCACCCTCCGGCCGTTTCAACGGACTGCAGACCTACTTCAACCCATCGCACCTTGCCTTGGCTGACGTAGTGCGCATCTGGCGCGAATCCTCGGGCGCTGGCGCAGCATTCCGCCATATCTTGGAATTACCGTTCTACCGCGCGCTGATGTTTACCCTAGCGTATACGCTCCTGGTGACCCCGTTGACGATTCTACTTGGCTTTGCCATCGCCATCGCCACTAACGCCCTGCCGAAGCGTTTGCACGCGATGATTACGTATTTCACTCTGCTTCCAATGATCGTGCCTTCAGTACTCGGAGCGCTCGTGCTGTTTTGGATGATAGATTCCCGCGGCATTCTCGGCTCAGCAATTGCAGTTCTGTTGGGCCAACCGGCTCTTTCATTGAAGGCGAGTCCAGTTCTAACCTGGATCACCTTGTTCATCTACGGGGTATGGCAGTCGGCCCCATATGCGTTCATCATTTTATTTGCTGCCCTGCAATCGGTGCCCAGGGACTCCCTAGAGTCAGCGATGATTGACGGGGCCACTCGTACGGCCCGGTTGAGGTACGTGGTACTTCCACATCTGCGACCCGTGATCAACTTCCTCTCCGTCATCAGTATCATGGATAATTTCCGGGTGTTCGAAGTCATTGTCGGCTTCAATGCCGCGGCAAACGCGTCATCGCTCTCCTTTCTGATATTTAAGGACTTACGCAGCAGCGATTCTCCGCTGTATGGTTCCGCTGCAGCATCTTCGATGCTGACGATCAGCTTCATTGCACTGCTGCTGATTCCATCCATGGTAAGCAACTGGAAGAACTTTAAGCTGAAGTCTTGACAACGGCCATGGCACAACAAATACAACGCCCACCTTTGCGGCTGGTTATCTTGGCAGTCGCCTTCATCACCGGCTGGCTGATCCTTGCCGCGTTTCCCTTTGCCTGGACGCTGTGGGGAAGTCTCAAGGTCGAAGGCGACTTTTTCTCATACGCCGGATGGTGGGACGCAGTGCTCGGCAAGAGCACTCTGGCACAGACCGGGGGTCCCTTTACGCTGGCTGCCTACCGCGGTGTTTGGGTAGCGGAAGAGTTTTGGAAATCTGCTTTGCATACCACCGTGGTAACTGCGTCGGTTGTCCTGATCTCGCTGTCGTTTGGCTCCCTGGGCGCGTACGCCCTTGCCCGATCCGGCCATCGTTACGCGTTTTGGATCCTCGTCGCAGCCCTGATATTCAGGGCCATTCCTGGAATTGCTCTGATCTCTGGTTATCTCTGGCCGTTCTTTCGGCTGAATATTTGGGGATACCTTCCTACCGCGATTGTCGTGCTGGTAGCGCTTAATCAGCCTTTCACGCTTTGGCTGTTACACTCGTTTTTCCTATCGATCCCCCGAGACTTGGACGACAGTGCGCTGGTCGATGGCTGCTCGCGGTTCCAAGCCTTTCGGCTCGTGATCATGCCAGTAATGTGGCCGGGCATCGTGACTACCGGGATATTCAGCTTTTTGACCGCGTACAGTGATTTTGTGGTGTGCGGACTGTTGCTGTCCGACCGCAATCAAACGATGGTCCCGCGCATCGTTGCCTTTCTAGGCACCACACAAGAGACGGGCAAACCCATGTATGCGGTCGCCGCCGTGGTTTCGGTGACGTTGCCGATTTTTTTATTAGTTCCGCTTTTCCAAAAACGCATCGTCAACGGGCTTGCCGGCGCGGTAAAGGGTTGAGAACGCATTATGGCAGACACCCGCCTCGTCCATGTTTCAAAGCGCTTCGGTAAAACAGAGGTGGTAAAAGATTTCAACCTGGATGTTCAGGATGGCGAATTCATCGTGCTATTGGGACCCTCCGGTTGCGGTAAGACGACGACAATGCGGATGATCGCGGGACTCGAAGAGATGACGGCTGGCGAAATCTGGCTAGACGGACGCCTAGTGAACCATCTTGAGCCCAAGGATCGGGACATCGCGATGGTCTTTCAGAGCTACGGCTTGTACCCGAATCTTACAGTTTATGAAAACATCCGCTTCCCGCTTCGAATGCGCAAGGTACCAAAGGCGGAGCATCACGAACGGGTCACACGTGCGCTTGAGATGGTCGAACTGACGGAATACGCGGATCGCCGACCCGCGCAATTGTCGGGCGGACAGCGTCAGCGCGTGGCACTGGGACGCGCCATCGTGCGCACACCAGCCGTTTGTCTGATGGATGAACCGCTTTCTAATCTGGACGCCAAATTGCGATTATCGACGCGAGTGCAACTAAAGCATCTTCACCATACTTACCGTACCACGACAATCTACGTCACTCACGATCAAACCGAGGCTATGACGCTGGCCGACCGCATTGTCGTCATGCATAGGGGCGTCATTCAGCAGGTGGCACCTCCCAATGTTCTGTATGACCGCCCCGCCAACACCTTTGTCGCCGGTTTTATCGGCTCGCCGGCCATGAATCTCATTCGTGGTCGTCTAAAGAGTGGAATTTTCGAAGGTGCAGGCGTCCGGATTGCTGGTCTCGTTCAAGTAGCAGACGGCGAGGCAGTACTGGGTTTTCGCGCTGAGGATGCCTCCATAACGACAGGGCCGGGCGAAATTAACGCACCGGTCTATTCCGTAGAACTGCTCGGCGATCACACAATGATCACGTTCCGGTTTGGTGACTCCTTGGTGGCCGTGAAGGCTGTAAAGGAATATAGGGCCGCTATCGCCGATGTAGTCAGTATCAGCATTCCCGCCAGCGTTTGTCATCTATTCCATCCAAGCACCGGAGAACGTTTCTCACCATGACCCAATCCACTGAACATAGCCACCAATCTGCTGCCACGCTCGCTGTCATTCATTCCATGGAGGCCGCATTGGGAAGAAAGGCCAATGACACGCACGTGCATTTTCACGAAGATTTTCTCTGGCGTGGCAACTTTGGTTGCGGCATCAAACAGGGCGTTAGTCAGTTTCGCGACAACTGGCAGTTCCCATTTCGCGCAGCTTTCAAGGACGTTATATATCTGACAGAGAAATTTATCGCGGACGGAGAATGGGCCGCCTGCTTCGGGTCGTTGGAAGCCACGCACTATGGTCCTTTCATGGGTATACCGGCGACGGGCAAGAGGATTCGCATGCCCTACATGGACTTTTGGAAAGTCACCGATGGACGGATCAAGTTCAACCCAGTGTTCGTGGATTTTGCGGCAGTACTGATGCAGCTTGGCCGCGATGTGTTCAACGGCGAAGGCTGGGAGTCTTACGACCGAGGCGAGAAGATTGCGCCGAAACTTTGGTAAAAGGCTTTAGCACTCAGGAGAGTTTATGACGATGCGCGGATTCGATGCTCAATTCGATGATCTTCCTGACTATATTTTGAAGATCACGAAGGAGATCTGGGAGCACCGGGGTTTGTCAACCCTGCGGCGCTATTATTCGGATGACGTCGTAATGCGAACTCCGATGGGGATCGTCAGAGGCAACGAGGCTGTAATCAATGGCACGCTCGCGACTATCGCCGAGTTTCCCGACCGCCAGTTATTCGGTGAGGATGTCATTTGGAGCGGTTCTGACCGCGATGGATTTCTATCGTCCCATCGCATCCGGAGCGTCGGGACTCACACGGGATTCGGCCTGTTCGGCGCTCCTACCGGACGGCGGATCGCGGTGCGCGCTATTGCGGATTGCGCCGCAAAGGACAACCTCATCTACGATGAGTGGCTGACACGGGATTCCTCTGCCATCGCGCTGCAATTGGGCTTGGACCCTGTCGTGCATGCACGAGCGCTGATCGAGCGCGAAGGCGGTACGCAGGCCGCGCAACGGCCGTTCACGCCTGACGCCGATGTGCACGGTGGGTATTCATCCCGAGGCAACCTGAACGAATGGGGCCAGCGTCTCGCGGACATACTCACTCGTATCATGGACAAAGATTTCGCCGTCATCACACACGAGTACGATCGCGCAGTCTGCACCGAGCATCCGGGTCTTCATACCGGGTGGGGCCACACCGTCGCGGATTCGGCTTGGGTGCGGCTTCGCTCGTCCTTCCCCACCGCCCACTTCGAAGTGCACCACACAATCGGTCGAGAGGATGCCGGGCAACCAGCTCGCGCCGCGGTTCGCTGGTCGCTAACGGGCAATCACGATGGTGTGGGCGCTTATGGCGCTCCGACGCGGGCGCCCGTGTACATCATGGGAATTACCCATGCCGAATGGGGTCCATGGGGGTTACGGCGCGAATCCACCGTCTTTGATGAAATCGCCATTTGGAAGCAAATCCATCTGCATACGGGTGCCCATGCATGAAAGGCGGATCCTCAATGTTGACGTGTTAGGCGGACACGGTTCCTAAGTTCGGCGTCGTTTCATAGGTGCCGGCTGTGAGATCAACCTGCAAAGTTGCCGCGATGGCCTCCGGGCGAGTCTCTCGGCCTTCGCGAACGAGCCGAATCAGACGATGTTCAGCCAATAGCTGCAACGAACGGGAGAGGTTTAATTGCGCACGACCGGTCAGTGCCACCACATCGGTCGTAGTCGCAGGGTTCTCGCGCAGCAATACGCTCAAAAGCTCCAATGCTTCGCGAGATAGGTCAGCGAGCAAACGCGCCGCTGGTAGCGGTGAAGCCCGTCCTTGGCCTCTTGCCACGGCGCGCATTTCTTCTTTCAAGTCAACGAATCGCTTTGCACATCATCGGCCTCCTCAATTTCCAATTCGATCTCGTCGATCTCGAACTCAAACGCGACGCCTTCCCCAGCACGAGCCCGCTCAACCGCGGCAAAGAAATCACAATCAATTCATCGGCACCTCGAAATTCGTGCGCCAATCTTTCATGGGTCTTCCAGAAGCGGTACCGATGGTCGTACTCGTTCTGGTGAGGAATACCGTGGGTGTTATACGAAAGCGCATATTCCAGCCAT
Organism: Pseudomonadota bacterium; assembly: GCA_031394735.1. Lineage (GTDB taxonomy): Bacteria > Pseudomonadota > Gammaproteobacteria > Steroidobacterales > Steroidobacteraceae > TMP-86. The sequence continues at coordinate 57,348 of JANMXI010000360.1, forward strand.
TAAGGAGCCGGTGGCGTCGATGGTCTTAATCCAAAAGTCGCGGAATCGGCTCGTCAACCATTCCAAAATATGGCACGTGTTGATAATAAAATTCGTCGGCTCAATTAACCCGCGGACGACGGCTAAGTGGTCACTCTTTGGTCACTCCCTGAATACTAAAAGCCGACGGATTCTATGCAAGTGTCTAATTACATGAGACAAAAGGGCATGGGTCGAACTGTTGACCAAATGATTATCGTGAATCGCCAAAATCACGATTTTGAGCGTGCCGTCGAGCTATTAACTGACTGATATTGATGGGGAAATGGTGGCCGTGTATCCACCGAAGTAACCTCACAACCTATTGTTTTCAATGTGCTTTTGCAGCTGTCAGTACGATGATGCCCCCGCATATGCCCCCTGGGTGTGGGTCAGTTCCCCGGAAACTTCCAACATCAAGCCGACCGCAAGCAGCCATCTTCCGTGAGATGCCAGTTGGCACTATAATTTATGCCATATTGGCAGGACGGAGTTTTCCATGTATGCGGACATTATGAACGCGTTGGGCGGACGCCAAATCTTCGGATCGGGTTCCGGTCCAATCGACCTACTGGAAGAAGTCGAACGGGGATTGCCGACGAAGTCGTATAGCGTCGTCGCTAAAGCGCTTGACCTCACGCCAGACGAGGAAGATCGGCTTTTGCAGGTCAGCCTTCGGACTCGGGCACGTTGGAAGCAGCGAATACGTCTCGATCCGGCGATCTCCGATCGACTCGTCCGTCTAGCGCGCATTTTGGCTCTTGCTGAAAATGTGCTGGAGAGTCACAAGAATGCAGTGGCTTGGTTGCGCGAACCGGCCGATTCCTTCGGCGGTCGCACCCCCCTGGAACTCGTGACTACTGACATTGGCGCAGAAAAAGTCACCAACATGCTCTATCAAATGGAGTACGGGATCTACGCGTGACGGTTACGGTCTACCGCCTCACCAAGTTTACTTTTCAGAATCAGATATTTTCGGGCGTTGGTGGATTGCATGCCGACGGTCGCTGGACGTTCAGAGGCCAACCAGTCATCTACACCTCTGCGAGCATCTCGCTCGCCGTCTTGGAATACACACTCAACTACCGGCGCCGCGGTTGGGTCCCCGCCTCGGTCCTGGGCCGCGCGGTCATTCCGGACAAGGTGAGGATCGACGTCGTGGCCCCGGCTGATTTGCCCCGCAACTGGTCAGCAGCTGATTCGCCCCCGAAGCTTCGGGAAATCGGGCAACGCTGGCTGCAGGCGGGCACAGCGGCGGTATTGAAAGTACCTTCGGCCGTAGTCGTCGAAGAATGGAATTACATACTCAATCCCCAGCACCCCGACTTCAAGAAGCTTCTTTTTCAAAAGCCCAAGAAGTTCCAGTTTGATCGTCGGCTCGCGCGCGAGCGTAAGAGCTAAAGTACCAGTCCACCGCTACCCGTAGTGTCGACATCGATCAAATCTCTTATGTCCAAAATACCCCACCTAGGGGCGATTCTAAGACCGCGTTCTGTGCATCCTCGCATTTGAATTCTGAGGCCCGCTTCGACTCGCGCTCACGCGCCGAGTCAACCACTCGCGGACTTCGCTTTCAAGCCAGCCGACCGAACGCTCCCCGAGTCGGATGCTTCGGGGGAAACGATTCTCCGCCTGCATCTGATAAATCATCGAGCGACCAAGCCCTGTTATTTCGCGAACTTGCGGAAGCCGCAATGCGCGTTCAAATTTTGACTGGCCTCCTGGCTCGACGAGAACAGCAGTTGGTACTTGCTGCCTAGTTGAATTGGACACGATGACTTTCCTCCGCTCAAATCGAGGTGCGCGAAATTCTCCGCAAGCTACCAATCTGTATCCTTCGAGCCGAGATGACCAGCCGGTGTTTGCGTCGAATTGACCCACAAACCCCGATGTTCATGCGGCGTCTACCGCGTAAGTGCAGGATTTCGAGTGATTGGACCCCCCTGATTTCGTCTGAATGGGACCACCCGATTTCGGGGTAATGGACCCACCCGATATCGTCCCAATGGGACCACCGACCGGAGCCGCTTTTCGACCTTGAGCGGCGCGTGTTTACGCGTCGCCAGGCTGCAGGAGCGGAAACGGCGATGCCAACACAGGTAGGTCGATTTTCCAGGGTAACTTGGGCACGGGCGCTTGCTGATCGTGGCGCCTGCGCCATCTGCGGCGTTCGATTTTTCGCCATCACCCCCAAGAGCAGGCTTCGGCCCGAGCACACCGCAATCCCTTACCGTCGTGGCACTACACGCACGGGAGAGCTGGATGGCGCGAAGGAAATTAACGGTGGATAGACATGAGGAGATCAAGCGCCGCTTGGTCACCGGCCGCCGCGTACGTGAAATCGCCAGGGCCTTGGGTTGCTCACGGCGCTTGGTGCGCCAGATCCGCGACGGTGTGCGCCCGACGCATCAGACGGCGGCGAGCGCGGATCCGTTGTGGATGGCGCAGCTGGAGTGGCCGGTGATCATC
>JANMXI010000361.1:0-21263 GCA_031394735.1 Pseudomonadota bacterium
GCCTCCAATCCGCCCATGCCCGGCATCGCCAGATCCATCACGACCACATCGGGCTTGTGCTCGGCATACAGTAGGCAGGCCGATTCGCCGGAGTCCGCTTCCGCCACGACCGATGCATCGGGAAGGGAGCCGAGCAGCAGCCGAAAACCGGTGCGTACTACCGCGTGATCGTCAACCAGCATGATCCGGATCATGTATTCGCCGCCAACGGTATGTTGGCCCGCAATTGTGCACCGCCATTCGTTCGATTGCCGATATCGAAATGTCCACCCAATTGCGTGACTCGATCCGCGAGTCCTCGCAACCCGAAATGGCCGGGCCGGGCCCAATCCGTGGGCAATCCGACGCCGTCGTCTTCGATGGTGACGGTGATGCGCTCAGCATCGGCCGTGACGTTGATGTCGACCCGAGTACCTTGTGAATGACGCAAGGCGTTGATCAGCCCCTCCTGGACAACTCTATAGAGGGTCAATGTGACGCTGGGTCCGAGGTCCGTGGGTAGTTTGTGCTGCAAGGTGAGACTGATCGCCGGATGGCGGCGCTGCCAGTCACGCACCAGGTTGTCGAGTGTGGCGGCAAGTCCCAGCGTGTCCAGCGATAACGGCATGAGGCGCGGAATCAGGCCATGCATCGCGTCGTATAAGCGTGCCGCCTCGTCGGCGATCAAGGTGGCTGCTTCGCCCGTCGTGGGATCACGCCCGCCGTCACGCGCCAGGATTGCGTGCGCGAGGCTTCGGATCGCCGTCACCGACTGACCAAATTCGTCGTGCAACTCATGCGCTATCAGGCGCCGCTCCTCCTCGACACGCTGGTCTGCCAGGGCGGACATCTCGCGACGTTCGGCGAGGCGAGTCTCCGCTTCAAGCGCCTTGCGTTCCGCTTGCACCTTATCCTGCACCGCCTGCGCCATGCGATTGAAGGTGACGCCTATCGCCGCGGCTTCGAAGCCGACGAGCGGAGGCAACCGAAAATCCAGATTGCCGTGCTGTAAACGTTCCAGACCGTCGGCGATGATCGGGAACGGCTTCAGGACACGCGCGACACTCCAGAAGGCGAGTCCATTGACGAGGGTCAGCATCAAGAGTCCGATGACGGCGTGCCGCGTTACGTCATCCCATGCATCGAGGATCGCTCGCGAGGCCTGGCTCTCCACGGTCAGTTCCAAACCATGCGGCATGGAAAAGACGACCTTTTCAGCCGCCGGCGCGAGCAGATGCGTAAACCATTGGGGTGCTTCGCGGCCGGATTTGTACGTGGCCGGTGGAGATTGATACAGAATCTCGCCGGTTGCGTTGCGCAGGTAGACCTCGTTGGCGCGGACGCGGCCCAATTCCTGAAGGAAATGCAGGACCAGGTTAGGACCGCCCAAATGCGAATAGATGACGACGATTCGACCCAGCAACTGCGACGCCACCCGATTGGCAGCTGCCACTTCTTCGCGAACCGAGGCCCGGGCACTTTGAATTTCAGTGGCAATCGACACCACGACCAACACGGCACTCAGTCCGGCGATCACGAGATTCAGTCGTGTGCGCAGTCTCATTTGCGGCATGGTAGCAGGGTGACCCACCAGGAGGGTGCGTTCCCCCGCTCATGAAAATCATGAGTCTCGATTCATGATGCTGCTGATGAGTTGGGGTGCAGAGAGGCGGATCATGAAACCGGATCTTAAATGGAGAGTCAGCATGAAATGGGAAACCCCGACGGCAGTCGATTTCCGCTTTGGCATGGAAATCACCATGTACATCGCCAATCGCTGAAATGAGTTTCGGGCGCGCGCCCGTGCAGACGGGAGCGCCCGTTTTAGCGTGAAAATCCGCGTGCTGGGATCCGCTGCGGGCGGCGGCTTCCCACAATGGAATTGCAATTGCCCCAACTGCGCCGGTTACCGGGCAGGCACCCAGAATATCCATGCTCGAACCCAATCCTCGATCGCCGTAGCCGGAGAGGGCCCGAACGCCTGGGTACTGGTGAACGCATCGCCGGACATCCTCGCCCAGATCCAGGCGAATCCGATTCTCCAACCGAATCGCGGCATCCGCGACACGGCAATCGCGGCGATCTTGCTGGTCGATGGCCAGGTTGACCATACGACCGGCCTCTATATGCTCCGCGAGGCCGTCCGACCTTGGACGATCTGGTGTACCGATAGCACGTACGCGGACCTGACGCGCGGCAACCCCATTCTGGCGCTGCTGGAACACTATTGTGGTGTCGATCGTCGCCGCATCGAGTTGGACACGGATGGCTTTGCTATCGATGGCGTCGCTGATGTTCGTTGGCGCGCCATTGCGGTGGCCAGCAAGCCCGCGCCTTACTCCCCCAATCGTGACAACCCACAGGATGGGGACAATATTGCGCTGGTCATTGAAGATCGGGTCGGCGGGCGCAGTGCGGTGTATGCGCCAGGGTTGGGCGCAATCGATGCTCAGCTCTGGCGTGCGATGCAGGAGGCCGCAGTCGTGCTCGTCGACGGAACATTTTGGACCGACGATGAGATGCGCGACCTGGGCGTGTCGCGCAAGCGCGCCCGGGAGATCGGCCATCTACCGCAAAGCGGTCCCGACGGCATGCTGACATGGCTGGATCGATTGCCGGCGGGCGTCCGCAAAATTCTCATTCATATCAACAACACCAACCCGATACTCGATGAGGACTCGGCGCAGCGCGCGGAACTGTCGAGGCGCGGCGTTGAGGTCGCCTTCGACGGCATGGAATTATCGATATGATTGCGCTGTCCTGGAGCCGGGAGGAATTCGAGGCACAGCTCAGGCTTCTGGGTGATCGATACCACATTCATCACGCATTTAACCTTCTGTTGAACTCCGGCGCCGCCACGCCGGAACAGATTCGCGGCTGGGTCGCGAATCGCTTTTACTATCAGATCAAGATTCCGATCAAAGACGCGGCGATCCTCGCCAACTGCGAAGATCGCGCCGTACGCCGTGCATGGGTGCAGCGCATTCTCGACCACGACGGATATGGCGATGATCCCGGCGGCATCGAATCCTGGCTGCGACTCGCAGAGGCTACCGGTCTGTCACGAACCAACGTCGAAAGCTTGAACGACGTTCTGCCCGGCGTGCGATTCGCGGTCGATGCCTACGTGAATTTTGCGCGGCGTGCGCCGTGGCAGGAAGCGATCTGCTCATCGCTGACGGAACTGTTTGCACCTGAAATCCACGAGCAACGTCTTGCAAACTGGCCCCGGCACTATCCGTGGGTCGACAGCGCAGGATTGCAGTACTTTCAAAGCCGGGTCAGCCTGGCGAGGCGTGACGTCGAGTTCGGTTTGGAGTTCGTCCTGGTTCATTTCGACACGCGGGCGCTGCAGGAGCGGGCGCTCGATATCCTCAAATTCAAGCTCGACGTCCTTTGGCAGATGAGCGACGCAATCGCGTTGCGTTACATGGCGTGAATATGAACGCAACGACGATTGATGCTGCCTCGCAGGTGGCGATAGGCAAGGGGTTTCGCCTTCAATGGGAGGCGGCTCAGAATGCGCATGTGCTGCTGTACCCGGAAGGAATGATCAAACTCAACGGCAGTGCCGGTGAAATTCTGAAGCGCTGCGATGGTCAGGCTACCGTTGCTGCGATCACGACCGACTTGGAGAAGACCTTTTCGACGACCGGGCTGCTCGTAGATGTCATGGCTTTTGTCGCAATGGCCGTGGAGAAACGATGGCTGACTCTGATCTGACTGGGGCTGCATCGTTGGTTACTCCGGCCGCGCACGCTAGGCCCGGGCCGCCGCTTTGGCTGCTGCTGGAACTGACCTATCGGTGCCCGCTGCACTGCGTGTTCTGCTACAACCCCACCGATTTCGCCAGGACCAGCGCAGAGCTGGATACGGCCGATTGGATCCGCGTTCTCGGTGAGGCGCGGGCACTCGGCGCCGTCCAATTAGGTCTCTCCGGCGGCGAGCCACTGGCACGGGATGATTTGGAGGTGATCGTTGCCGAAGCGCACCGCTTGGGTTTTTATACGAATCTGATCACCTCGGGTGTGGGGCTCAACGAATTCCGGATACGCGCATTGAAAGAAGCGGGACTGGATCATATTCAGCTTTCCTTTCAAGACAGCTCGCAGAAGATGAATGATTTCCTCAGCAGTACCCGTACCTTCGAGTTGAAATCCAAGGTGGCTGCACTGATCAGGCAATACGACTACCCGATGGTGCTGAACGTGGTTCTGCACGCCAAGAACATTGATCACGTCGAAGAAATTTTGCAGATGGCGGAGCGTCTGGGGGCTCAGTATGTCGAACTCGCCAACACACAATTCTACGGATGGGCGATGCTGAATCGGGATCAGTTGCTGCCAAGCCGCGAGCAGGTCGAACGTGCGGAGCGCATTACGCAGCGCTATCGCGATCGTGCCGGTCAAACGATGAAGATCTATTTCGTCGTGCCGGATTATTTCGAGAAGCGCCCGAAGCCCTGCATGAACGGTCTCGGTTCGGTATTTTTGACGATCACGCCCGAGGGCACGGCGCTACCGTGCCACGCCGCGCGAATGCTGCCTGGCCTGGAATTCCCCAATGTCCGAATGTCGGGAATCGATGAGATTTGGTACCAGTCGGCCGCGTTCAATCGATACCGCGGCGATGACTGGATGCGGGAACCCTGCCGAAGTTGTCCTGAGAAGCAGCGCGATTTTGGCGGATGCCGGTGCCAGGCGTACTTGTTGACGGGAGACGCTGCCAATGCGGATCCGGTCTGCGATCGGTCGCCCTTCCATTCTATCGTCGTCAACGCGGTCGAGCGCGCCTCGCAGCGCGCGGCGCTGCAGCCCGAGGAAAAGCCGCTGGTCTTTCGGACGCGCGACAATTCTGCCGCGCTGTTTCCATGACGACGGATTCACCTCTGGCTATCCGGAGCCAGGGTCTGACGAAGCGTTATGGCGACGTGCTGGCAGTGGATGCAATGGATTTGGAAATTCCTGCGGGGCACTTTTTTGGCTTGTTGGGTCCAAATGGCGCGGGCAAGACCAGCGCCATCCATATGCTGTCAACCTTGCTGAAACCGACCGCGGGACATGCGCGCGTCGCGGACCACGATGTGCAGGGTGACAAACTGGCCGTACGACGTCGGATCGGCGTGGTTTTTCAGGAGCTGGCGCTGGATCGCACGCTGACTGTTTCCCAAAACCTCCAGTTCGCCGGTCGCTTGAACGGTATGACAGCAGCTGACATCAAAGTACGCGCGGCAGAGCTTCTCGAGATCTTCGATCTCACGGGCAAGCTACATGCGCCGGTCGCCGCGCTTTCTGGCGGCATGCGGCGGGCGCTGGATATTGCGCGCGGGTTGATTCATCAACCGCAGATCCTGTTTCTGGATGAGCCGACGAGTGGCTTGGATCTTCCGAGCCGGCGTGCAATCTGGCGTCACATTGCGCAATTGCGGGCTGCCCGCGGCGTTACCGTATTCCTGACGACGCATTACCTCGAAGAAGCTGCGGATTGCGATGACGTTGCGTTTCTCAGCGCCGGTCAGATCAAACTGCGGGGCAGTCCGCGCGACTTGGTTGGCAACCTGGGAAAGTATGTCTTGGAGATCGAGACCGACAAACCTGAAGAAATGCGGGTGAAGCTGATGCCGCAATTGAACGATCCGATCGTCGAACCTGATCGCTTGCAGTATCTTTGCAATCAAGAGCCTGCCGATCTGCTTGCACTGCAGGCCGACATCGCCGCGTCGGTACGCGCGGTGCGCTGGCGCCGACCGACGCTCAACGACGTATTTCTGTGGGTGAATCGTCCATCGGCCGCGCATCGGAAGGCGGCTTGATGAGTCTGCGGGCGGTAGCGGCAGTCAGCGCGCGGGAAGTGCTCAAGATGGGACGGCAGCGCGGGCGGCTGCTGGCTGCGCTGGTGAGACCGCTGCTGTGGCTGCTCGTCATCGGGGCGGGTTACGCGTCGCTTGCGAATGCCCACGGTGCCTCGACCTATCAGCAGTTTCTGGTGCCGGGCGTCATCGGCATGACGCTGCTGTTTGGTGCAATGCTCGCGGCGCTTTCCACGGTATACGACAAGGAATCCGGTGTGATGCGCATGCTGATCATTGCGCCCATCGCCCATTACTGGATCGTATTCGCGAAGGCCTTGGGAGCGGTGATCGTTGCGCTCGTGCAGGCGCTCGTTCTGCTGGGCGTTCTGGCGCTCTTGCAGTTTGTACATGTGCCGGCGTCGATGCTGTTGCTTGTCGCCGGCCTGTTGGGGACGGCGCTCGCTTGCGCCAGTCTCGGCATGCTGATCGCCGCGTGGTCTGGAACGGTGGAGAACTTCGCCACGTTGATGAACCTGGTGATCTTTCCGCTATTTTTTCTGTCCGGATCGTTGTACCCGGTGGAGAGGCTTCCACCGGTGCTGCGGGGTATCGCCACCCTCAATCCGTACACTCACGGTGTCGACCTCCTGCGTCATGCGGGCCTGAGCGGGCCGAGCGAAGGCGCCTTCAGCGTCGGCATCGATCTTGCCTGGCTGATCTGCTTTTCGGTTGTCGCACTCACCGTTGCGGCCTTTCGCTTCGAAAATGCCGGCGCCAATGAGTCGCTGGTCCATCGATTGGCGAAATGAGCGTCGGCGCCGCAACGGAGTTCACGGCTTTGATCCTCGCGGCAATCGCGGCGGAGACGGCAACGCGATTGTGGCTGGCGGGTCGGCAGATCGAAGCGGTCGGAGCGCGTCGCGGCGAAATTCCCCAGGTCTTTAGCGGTCAGATAGACATGCCCGCCCAAGTCAAGGCAGCCGACTACACAATCGCGCGTGTGCGACTGGGCCGCTGGGCGATCGGCGCGGAGGCGCTGATCAAATTGGCGTTCAGCGTCGGTGGAGGCCTTGCCGCTGTTAACGCGACGCTTCGCATCGACAATTTGCAGGAGCCCTGGCGTGGGATCTTGGTGGTACTGATCGTCTTGTTCTTGCTGCAACTTCTGGGACAGCCGTTCGCCATCTGGAGAACGTTCGGGCTCGAAGAGCGTTTTGGGTTCAATCGCATGACACCGCGTTTGTATCTGCTGGATTTCTGCAAGCGACAACTGTTGGGGCTCACCCTCGGCGGTCCTGTCTTGCTGGTCATCCTGCTGTTAATGGAGCGAGGAGGGGAGTGGTGGTGGATCTGGGCATCTCTGGTGGTTTCCGCCGTCTCGGTCGGAATCGCCTGGGCGTCGCCCCGATTCATTGCGCCTCTATTTAACCGCTTCTCACCGCTGGCCGATGTCGCCCTCGGGCAGCGTTTAGAGGGGTTGTTCGACCGCTGCGGGTTCTCCGCCCGCGGTGTATTCGTCATGGACGGATCGCGCCGTTCCGCGCACGGCAATGCCTATTTCGCGGGTTTCGGGCGCAACAAAATGGTCGTGTTGTTCGATACCTTGCTGAATACGATCGACGGCGACGAAATCGAGGCGGTCCTTGCGCACGAGCTCGGACATTTTCGACTGCATCATGTTCTGGAGCGACTGTGTGCTTCCGCGATCGGAACCTTCGTCGGATTTGCGGCACTGAACTGGTTGATGCATCAGTCGGGTCTGTACGATGCTGTCGGACTCCTCAAACCGTCGGCACCGATGGCGCTGCTGATGTTCCTCCTGATCGCTCCGGTGTTCACGTTCTTTACGACGCCGCTTCGCTCCTGGTGGTGGCGCCGGCAAGAGTGGGCTGCCGATCACTACGCATCCCAACATGCGGATCCGGGCAACCTCGCCAGCGCACTGGTGAAGTTGTATCGGGACAATGCGTCGACTTTGACGCCTGACCGGATCTACGCTCGTTTTTATGACTCACATCCGACCGCGATCGAACGGATCGAGCGGTTACGGGCCTTCGCTGGGAGGGAATGAAAAGAGCCTGATCGCGTGGTGTTTCACGCGCGGTCGAATCGCTGCGGGCGCGCACGCCGGCCTTGGAGCGGTGAGTCGAGGATGGCGCGCTCCACCGGAGCCGGCGTCATCCGCAGTTTCAGCCGCGCGGTGTTCCCGCTCCAGGCACCAGGAAGTGAACCGTAGCAATGCTGCAGCGATGGCCAGGGCGAGGGCGATCCCACCGATCACGGGCTCCAGTTTCCCGATGAAGGGCTGCTGCTCGACGTGCAGCACCAACGCGATCCTATGCCAGCCGTGCGGCGCGAAGCGCGAAGCCACCACCCCAAAAAGCAAAGAAACCGCGCCGACGAATCCGGCGATCACGCCGGTGGTATTGCTCAACTGCTGATGCTGATGCAGGACGCCGAGCAGGCGTTGCGTAACTGGTTTCATCGTTTGATCTCCCGATACCCCTTCCAAGCCAACAGAACGCAGGCCGTTCCTGAGATCCACAGACCGTCGCCCGCGCTCGCACGGGTGATGGCGGCCGCGCCTCGATTAAACACATCATTGGCGAGACGCGCCAAGTCGGACAGGATGGGAGCACCGCGTCCCGGACCCGCGAACAGGTCGCCCGGGAGACGCATGAACAGCAGGAACGCCGTCAGCAGCATCAACAACAGCGGTGCGCACACGAGCATCGGGCGCAGGCGTCGCGGCGGCAGCGAACGGACATGGCACGCTAAAAGGAGCGTGGCGCACACCAATCCGAAGACAGTCGAGCTGAACAGGTGACCCGAGTCGAGACCTATCAGCACGCGCGACGGGTCAATGACGGCGGCCAACATCTCATAGAATTTCAGGGTATGACACACAGGACCTATGCGGATTACCAGCGTGTCGAGCACGAACCAGCCCAGGAAAATACCGGCCAGTGCGATCAACACCAGGGGATCCACGCGGCGCGCGGAGGGGGTCATCGTTTGCGCGGCGTCACTCATCGATCTGCGCTCACACGGCCGAGACCGGCGATCCGAGCAGCCCCGGCGTTAGTGAACTGGGCGCGATACCCCGTGACCTTTGCCAGATACTGTCGCGTTTCCTCGGCCGGCAGTCCGGTTCGCAGGCGATCGTACAAGTCTCGCGGCGGCATCCCGTTGATGCTGCGCAGGGCCTCGCTTTTCTCGCGGTGGAAGGTGCGCGTCACGTTGCGCGGACCCGTGTTGTACGCTGCGATCACGCAATAGTCCCGCGACTCGGGATTCGCCACCGGCCGGAACTCGGCCTCGGATAGGACGCTGAGGTACGCCGTGCCGAGCTCGATATTGCGATCCGCATCGAACAGGGCTTCCGTCGTGGGCGCCTGGTCGATGCCCCGAGCACGCTTCATTGCTTCGCGACCGCCACTCGTCGGCACGAGCTGCATCAGTCCATAAGCCGGAGCCCCGCTCACGGCAAAGGGGTTGAAGTTGCTTTCCGTGCGGATGATGGCCATTACCAGACTAGGACTCACACCATACTGGGTCGAATACTTCTCGACGGAGGCGTAGTAGCGCTGCGCACCCTTCGCCTCGAAGTTCTTCACCATGTTCAGCGTCACCAGCAATGCGGTCGATGATCCTTGCTCCGATTGGACGGGCCGGGTCCGTGCTCGCTTGGAAACCAGGAATTCCGCGTAACGCTCTGCCTGCACTCGGTTGCTGATGGGCTTGCCGTGGTTGTCATTGACCAGTCCGTAAAGATACGGCCGCCGTTGCGGATCCAGTATCACGTCCTTGTCGGTGAAAAGATCCACCGACGAAGGGTCGCTGGAGGTGAGCAGTGCCGTGACCAGGGCAATGCGCAGGCTCTTCTTAGGATCTGCCACATCGAGCGTTTCCACCGTGAGCAATCCGTGGTCGAAATCGGTGATCACGCGACTCTGGTAGCCCTGGGTGTACTTCACGTACACGGTGCGCTCCGCCACTTTTGTATCGTTCTGTCCCCAGCGCGCTTTAACCTGCGCTCGTAGTTGTGCGAGCGCTTCGGCAAACCGGCGACTCAGCTGCCGGACGTTCACGGCCACGCTCTGGGCGTCTGCCGTTATCGCCTTCTCGATGATGTCGCGATCCACTGGCTGCCGGTTAACCACTCGCTGGATGCTGGTCCCGACGACCTTGGTGGTGGCGCAACCCGAATCGAGGACGGCAAGCATTGGCAGGAGCAGGCACGAAGCGATGCGGAAGCGGGCTTGGCGTTGCATGGTGGGACCCCCTGATGCGTTGACCTTCTGTTGCCGGTGAGCCTGGAATGCCCGCTCGGTGCGTGGCTGCACTATGCGCAGGGAGGGTCCAGGCCAACAATCCCCCAAATCGAGGGGGGTCGGGTTTCGGGGTTGGATGCGCCCTGTGATCGATCCAGTGTTTACGAGCGTTACACCTTTCTCAGAACATCTAAGTTGACTACGCGGCTTCATCTAGCGAAGCCTAATTGTTGAAATTCTCTTACCGGGCGGACCGCCGACTCGAAGTGCTGCGCCGACCTAGCGGTTGAGATAGGCTCGCGTGCATGAGTGCAAATTCAAGCGAGGTGACCGGGTTGCAGGCGCTGCTTAGCGCGTACCCTCAAAAGCGGTATCGGCAAGGCGTCGGCGCGATCCCTATTCAAGCGATTCGCGCGTCCTCGCACCCGACCCGCGCTGAACCTCAGTCCGAACTCCTTGAGGAGCTTGTTGCCTCAATTCGGATCACGGGAGTCATCCAGCCCCTCATCGTGCGGCCTGTCGAGGGACTTCCGCATCAATTCGAGGTCGTAGCGGGCGAGCGCCGATTGCGAGCCGCGCAAATGGCCGGGCTTACGGTCGTCCCGGCGGTCGTGCGTCATTTCAGTGATCAGGAGTCCATCGCGATCTCGTTGATCGAGAACATTCAGCGCGAGGAGCTTACCCCGGCGGACGAAGCGCGCGCGCTCCGGCGGTTGACTGATGATTTCGCGCTCACGCACGAGCAGATCGCGCGCGCCATCGGCCGCTCACGTGTCGCGGTGACCAACCTGCTGCGTTTGCTCGAATTACCGGCTGAGGTCATGGCGATGATGGATGCGCGCACTCTTAGCATGGGGCACGCGCGCGCCTTGCTTGGAATTAACGACGAGGCCGGGCAGGTGCGCATTGCACAGCTCATCGCTACGCGGCAATGGAGCGTTCGCGATACCGAAAGTCAGGTCCGCCGGATGCTTGGGGAAAAGAGCACAAGCGGGTCTCGGGAGCCATCCTTAATTGCCGTTGTGAGCGACCTTGGGGGCCCCGATGGCATGCAGATCCAACTGCATCAACGTGCCGATGGACGGGGAAAGCTGGTGATCGAATTTTCCGACATGCAGGCGCGTGATGCAGTCCTACAGCGGCTCGGCGTCACCGACGAAGAGATTGACGCAGCGGTGCGCGACCGGCTCGGACTTGAAAGCGAATAGAGTGTTGAGAGGGCGGGCGTTCGGGCACCGGGGCATGGCGCAACCTGGTAGTGCATCTGCTTTGGGAGCATGGAAATAGCTCTAGTTTTCAAGAGAAATTCTCGATAAAAATAAGTAAGTTATTAGAATAATCTCCAATTTATTGAAGGTCTAGTGGACACCCCAGTGGATACCTTTCTGATGGTTTCCTTGGTTCTGTTGCAACTGGGGATTGTCGATTCGAATGCGTCATTCGAGTGCTTGGGCGCGAAGGGTGGGCTCATCTCAGAGCCCGGAATTTCAGCGACTTGGAGTATCGACGAATGGACGCCCTCCGGGAATCCCAGGCGGCAGCCTTGGTCTGATCCCCAGATGCAGCAGAACCCGGCTCCTCAACGAACCAAAACACTCATTCTGACTGCGGATACAGCGGTTGCCGACACGATCGCAATCGGAACCAGCGCCCACAGAATCTCGGTCGTCTTACCCGACACGGATTTTGCCGGGCTCCCATTCAACGCCGTATTGAACCTGACCACGCCGATGATCATCGTGGCGAATACAACAACGGCGATGGTAGCGCACAGCAAGAGACTGATTGTCACGCCACTCACCGCACAAACGCTCCCCAGCGGGTAGCAAAGGTATGCGCGCCCTCAATCGCCATCAAACCAATGAGAATGAGCAGGCACAGCGGCGGTATCAGAATGGCAAACTTAAGAGCGAGCCGCTCCCACCTCATGTGCATGAAGATGGCCACAATGAAGCCCGCCTTAATCAGCATGAACACTATGATGAGCGTCCACCGCAAGGCGCCGTGCAATTGAAAGTAATCAACCATGTAAGAAAACGTGCTGAATACGAACAGCAGCGCCCAGATCCACAAGTAAACGCGAATCGGGTGTTGCTGACCTTCTTCAGGACCTGGGTGAATGTGCCCATGTTCTGTTTGCTCTGGGTGGGTTTCGGAGGCGGTCGCGTCGCTCATAAGTGCCCCTACCAAAGATAGAAGAATGCGAAAATGAACACCCAAACGAGGTCGACGAAGTGCCAGTAAAGCCCCGTGACTTCCACCGTTTCGTAACTACCCTTGCGATCGTAGAACCCCGTCCAGACTCTGCGGGCAACCACGCATAGATAAATCACGCCGGCCGACACGTGCAGACCGTGAAATCCGGTGATCATGAAAAACGCCGATCCGAACTGCGGAGCACCCATGGGATTACCCCAAGGTCGCACGCCTTCATGAACGATGAGCTTGGTCCACTCGAAGGCTTGCATGCCGACAAAAGCTGCACCCAGAGCCGCCGTCGCGAGCATCAAGACAGTGGTCTTGCTGCGGTTGCGCCGGTAGCCATAGTTCACCGCCATGGCCATGGTGCCGCTGCTTGTGATCAAAACCATGGTCATGATCGCGATCAGCAGCAGTGGAATGTTGTGGCCGTTGACTTGCAGCGCGAACACCTCACTCGGGTTCGGCCAGGTTGCCGTGGTGGACATGCGCACATGCATGTAGGAGGTAAGAAAGCAGGAGAAGATAAATGTGTCGCTGAGCAGGAATATCCACATCATCGCCTTGCCCCACGGCACCGGAAACACCTGCTTGTCGCCGGCCCAATCCGCGACGACGCCATCCAGTCCAGCCGCCACGCTCGTGTGTTCCGCCATCGATTCGATTTGTGCCATGCGAATGATCCCAGCTCTCAGGTAGACAACAACAACGCAAACATGACCAGCCACACCAGAAGCAGATAGTGCCAATAAACCGTGCACAGCTCGATACTCAAGCGCACCTCGTTCAACTCCACCGCGCGCCTGCGCATGCGGAGCATCGTCTTGAGCCACACGCCGAGTCCGCCGATCAAATGCAGGCCATGCACGCCGGTGAGGACATAGAAAAAGGCACCTGCGGGTCCGCTCGTCATTCCGTATCCGGAATCCCGCAATTGATACCATGCCGCCAGCTGGCCGACGAGAAACAACAGGGCGAACGCTCCACCCGCAAGTAGAAAGCCGCCGACACGCGCTCGCTGATTTCTGTTCACCGCATGCCGCGCCGTCTGCATGACAGCGCTGCTCATCACCAGCATCGCCGTGTTGAACCACAGGATTGAGGGTTTGCTGACCGGATGCCAGTCTGAAATCCCGTGTCCGGCGCCATGCCCGTGGCCCATGCGAATGAAGTACGCGGAGATGAACAGGCCAAACAGGGAAGTAATAACGGCAAGGAATACCCATAAAGCGATACGCGCCGGCGGCACATTCACTTCACCGACATCGCCACGCGCTCCGCGCGTGTGCACGTTCGATCCTTGCACTTCCCACGATCGCGCGCTCAGCTTTCCGATCAGCACGAACCAGACGATCACGCCGACAATAAGCGCGCCGAATGCAACCCAGATGTTCATAGACGTCCTGTTGCCGGCCTACGTCGCGTGCCCGATGGGGGTCAACGTATCGGGTGGAACGTTTTGAGGGATGAAATCGTCTTTGGCGCCGGGCACATTGAAGTCATAGGCCCAACGGTAAACGACCGGCAATTGTTTGCCCCAGTTACCGTGCTTGGGTGGCGAATCGGGCGTTTGCCATTCGAGCGTTGTGGCGCGCCAGGGGTTGCTTCCCGAAGCCTTGCCCTTGAAGGCCGACCACACCAGGTTGAATAAAAACACCAATTGCACGGCCGCTACGATCAAAGCGGATATGGTGATCCACTTGTTCATGGTGTGAGCCGATGGCGGGATGAACTGAATGGATTCGCCCCACGCATAGTAGCGTCGCGGCAATCCAAGGATTCCAAGGTAGTACATCGGCAGATAGATCAGATACGTTCCGATGAACGTGACCCAGAAATGGATTTTGCCCATGGTCTCATCCAGCATTCGTCCCGTGACGCTCGGGTACCAATGGTAGAGAGCGCCGAACACGACCAGAATCGGCGACACACCCATCACCAGATGGAAATGCGCGACCACGAAATAGGTGGCCGACAGCGGCACGTCCACCGTGACGTTGCCAAGAAACAGGCCGGTCAGGCCGCCGTTAATGAATGTGAAGATGAACCCAATCGCGAACAACATGGGCACATTGAGATGGATGTCGCCGCGCCAAAGTGTAAGCACCCAGTTATAGACTTTGATTGCGGTGGGCACGGCAATGATGAGCGTGGTGGTGGCGAAGAAGAAGCCGAAGTACGGATTCATGCCGCTCACATACATATGGTGCGCCCACACCACGAAGCTGAGGCAGCCTATCGCCAGAATCGCCCAGACCATCATGCGATAGCCGAATATATGTCGTCTCGCGTGGGTGCTGAGAAGATCCGAGACGATACCAAAGGCCGGCAGTGCGACGATGTACACTTCCGGATGACCGAAAAACCAAAACAAGTGCTGGAACAACAGCGGGCTGCCGCCGTTGTACGCCAACGGTTGTCCCATGGAGGATATTGCCGGCATGAAGAAGCTCGTGCCGATCAGGCTGTCCAGCGTCATCATGATGGCGGACACGAATAGCGCCGGAAAGGCCAGCAGGCCCAATACGGTCGCCATGAATATGCCCCAGATCGACAGCGGCATACGCATCAGCGTCATGCCGCGGCAACGAGCCTGCAGCACGGTCGTGACGTAGTTCAGTCCGCCCATGGTGAATGCCACGATGAAGATGGCAAGCGAGGCGAGCATGCAGACGATTCCCCATTTCGCGCCGGGTGTGCCGGAGAGAATGGCTTGCGGAGGATACAAAGTCCAACCGGCCCCGGTGGCCCCGCCGGGAACGAAGAAACCGGCCACCAAAACCAGTACGGCCAGCAAATACACCCAATAGCTCACCATGTTCAGGTACGGAAACACCATGTCGCGCGAGCCGCACATCAGGGGAATCAGGTAGTTGCCGAAGCCGCCGAGAAACAACGCGGTGAGCAGGTAGATGACCATGATCATCCCGTGCAAGGTGATGAACTGGTAGTAATTCTGCGGAGCTATCAGAGAAAAGCTGTTGGGAAAACCAAGTTGCAGGCGCATCAGGACCGACAGCACGAGCGCGACCAAGCCGATGGCAATCGCGGTGATCGTGTACTGAACGGCAATGACCTTGTGGTCCTGAGACCAGATGTACTTGGTCAAAAAGCTCTGCGGCTCATGGCCTGCATGCGCATGATCGCGGTCGGCAATTGCTACGTAGGCCATCGGGAACTCCGAATATTCAGTCTGTGATCTTGGATCGAAGGGAAAGGCTGAGTTGTTGCCTCAAAGCGAATCGATATGCTTGAGGACGTCATCGATCGCCTGCTCATCGCTCAGCGACTTCGCCATCGCTGCCATCTGTGCCCCGCTGAAGTCCTGCGGATGCGTTCCGCGCACACCATCCTTGAAGTTCTGAAGCTGGCGTTTCATATACCAGTCGCTCATGTGCGATAGCCGCGGAGCGTTCGTCGACCACACTCCTTGACCATCGTTGCCGTGACAATAGGCACAGGTTTCGTAGTGGCGTTTGCCCTTCGAAGGGTTCCCCACCAACGTGCCTTGTGCCGGGACGTCGGGCAAGGAACTGATATAGGCCACCACGTTTCTGATCGCCGTGTCGTCCGGCAGCATCGCGGCGAATGCAACCATTTGCTTTCCGAACGAATCCTTATCGCCCGCCCCGCGCACGCCGAGCTTGAAATAATGCAGTTGCTGCGCCAAGTACCAGCCCGCCTGCCCGCTCAACTTCGGTGCGTTCAAAGCCGGGTTTCCTTCGCCTTGCGCGCCGTGGCACGCGCTGCACACGGCATAGGCCACCTGGCCTGCCGCGACGTCGCCAGCGACCGCGGCGCGCGTTTGAGCATAAGTGGGCTGCAAACCAAGCCATGACTGAAAATCCTTCTCCTCATCGACGACCACCCGGCCACGCATCGTGAAATGCGCCGTGCCGCATAGCTGCTCGCATAACGCATCGAATGCGCCCGTGCGCGTCGGTGTAAGCCAGAAGTACGTCACCATGCCGGGTACCATATCCATCTTGACGCGAAACGGCGGCACTGCGAATTGATGCAAGACATCCTTGGCTCGCAGCAAGACTTTCACAGGTTTGCCCAGTGGCAAATGCAATTCCGGACTCGATACCAGGACGTCATCCTGTCCCTTGGGGTCTTTCGGATCAATCGCGAATGGATTCTCAGGACTGGCGAGGCGAATGTCCGTGGTACCTAGCACACCGTCCGTCCCGGGAAAGCGGTAGCTGAAGTTCCACTGCTGTCCGACGACCTCAACCTCCGACGTGCCAGGGGGCACGGTGACGAACTTGGCCCAGACCAACAAGCCAGGGGCGAGCATGGCGGCAATGCCGATCGTGGTTACGATCGTGAGCCACCATTCGAGTTTCTTGTCCTCCGGCTGGTAGTGCGACTTCAGGCCCTTACGATGCCGGTATCGTATGACGGCGTATGCCATGAACAGGTTGATCGCGACGAACACGACGCCCGTGACCCAGAAGGTAAGGTTCACAGTCTGGTCCATCGTCGTCCAATTCGAGGCGATTGGTGTAAACCACCAAGGGCTCAAAAAATGGAACAATACCGTGCCCACGACCAAAGCGATCAGTGCATAAGCAAGTACCACCGGCACCCCCTGCGATCCCACTCCACATCAAATGGACCAAGCTCGCTAAGTCGGAGACTCTGAAACTTTTCGCACGCTGCTGAACGGATTGATGAAGTGCGAATCGATCGCCGCCAATTCAGCGTCAGAATGCTTCTCGCGCATCATACTGAGAACGACCTGCTCACGGTGCTTGCGGACATAGACCAATACCAGGTATTTGCCCGCCACCAAATCATCGTGAAACTTAGCGAGCTTCTTATTCTCGCTATCGATACCCACAAGTCCACCTTCCCAGGCGCCGAACAACGTAGCCACCCCTACCAGGATCGCGTAAACGAACACCGGCACCTCATGTTCGCCAAAGGGCTTCATGAACATGAGCAATCCAATGCCCGCCAATCCGATCAGAAATCCGAGCGTGGCGCCAATGAACCCATCACGCACGATATCCAAGGTCTCGAAGTAGTTGCTCGAATGGATGTGGTGCCGCTTTAGGCCCAACTCATCGCGGGAAATGACATGCAAGTAGAAATCTTTGACGCCGGCAGCATGCAGATCGGCCGAAACCTGCTCGGTTGTTGCCAATGTTGGCGTGAGAAAATAAAGGCATTTCATGGCTTTCCCCGCGACGTGTTGGACGGCGGCCTATGAACAAGTTCTCTTTACCAATCGCTCACCAGGCGTTGCTTTTTTCGATTGCCCTGAGCTCCAGCCGTCGCGAGTATCGCACCGCAACGGCCGCATTGGAAGCGGCGCAACCGCAGCGCAGTACGCGTTTGCATCAAAACGCATTGCAGCATGACGCATTGCGCCGCAACAAACCGCTACGCCCATCAACTCTATCCTTCGTATGTAATCGAAGGCAACGCTGCCGATCAGTCGCGCCGCAAATTCCTAAGCATGCAGTGTTCAGAACATCGCATGCTAAGATTCATGCGGCTTTGGCAGTCACTTTACGGGGGGAAACAATGGACCTGTTTACAATTGTCATCATCGCCGCGATGTTGATCACCGTGGCTGTCATGTTTCTGGGAGTGCTGGCGATGTCAGGCGGAGGCGCAACCGATGCAACCGTCAGCACACCGCTCATGTGGCTTCGGGTCGGATTTCAGGCGCTCACAATATTGCTGTTGATCATTGCAATACAGTTGCGCTGACGCAGCCTGGAAGTGCAGGGAAACATCATGGCTAACACCACGCCGACTGATAAACATTTCTTCAACTCATTCAGTTTGATACTTGGCATCCTGATTGTCGTTGCGATCGTTTTGTTCGCGTTCGCAAGGTTGATTGGATTAAATAGCCAGGGAGCGAATTTGATGCAGGAGCCGCTGCGCCTCAAGGATATCCAGCAGAACATAGCACCTGTGGCACAAGTCGCAATTGCGGGTCGAGACAATTCCGCATTGGCAATTTTGGTCGCCCCGAGCTCCGCCAATGCGGCGGCAGTGCCAGCCACTGGTGAACAGGCATTCACCAGCGTCTGCTCCGCATGTCATTCGTCGGGCATTAATGGGGCGCCAAAAATAGGCGATCATGTGGCATGGGCGCCGCGCCTAGCCCAAGGGAAAGATGCAATGTACGCCAGTGCCATCGGCGGTAAAGGTAATATGCCGCCGCGCGGTGGCACTACTTGGCCTGATGCGACGATTCGCATGTCTGTTGATTACCTGGTGGCGTTGAATAAGTAACCATTCCTCGGCAGGGTTCAGTTGCATCTGGGGATTTCGAGGCGGCAAGGCGGCATCGACACGCATCAAGCCATCATTGGGCGAGGGCTCGCCCCCAAAGAACATTGAGCGGCAGGGCCCAGCTGCGCTGTCCCCTGCCCAGACTGAATTGGCGCTTTCCGATCCGGTTCGCCAACTCGATACCGGCCAGGACGATGCTGGCATTCGTGAAGGACTTGAAACCGAGCATGCAGGCGCATCGACGTTTGATGGCGCGATGGTCCTGCTCGACTATAAAGGTCTCTTTGGTATACATGGGTTCCCGTTCGAATTTATCGGAATCCATTATGCTAGAGTCTGGAATATGAAAACCACCGTTGATATTCCAGATGCCGACCTCGACGAAGCCATGCGCCTGACTCGCGCGAAGACGAAAAAGGAGGCTATCGTCACCGCGATCCGCGAGTTCAATCGCAAGCGCCGGATGGCCGAACTCGTCAAGCACGCCGGCACCTGCGACCAGCTCATCAGCGCCGAGGAACTGCAGTCCCAGCGACGACGGGGGTAAGACGATTGATCCTTGTCGATACCTCCTCTTGGATTCATTTCCTTCGTCCCGAGGGCGATGAGAGCGTGCGCGAGCGAGTGCGGCAGGCACTTCGATCCGGGGACGCCTGCTGGTGTGTGATGGTCAGACTCGAACTCTGGAATGGGGCAGGGGGAGATCGCGACAAGAAGGTGCTGCGGGACTTCGAGCGGTTGTTGCCGGACCTCACCGTCGATGCGCAGGTGTGGCAGCTCTCATTGGACTTGGCGAGAAAGGCCCGGTCGGTGGGAGTCACCGTGCCGGCGACCGATGTACTCATTGCGGCCTGTGCCCGTCGGCATCAGGCGGGGTTGGAGCATGCGGATTCGGACTTCAAATTGCTTGCCAAGATCGATTAGGTGGCAATCGTGCCGATTACCTAGGATTTGTTGCATTTAGGGATTGTCGATTCGGATGTGTCGTTCGAGGACTTGGAGGCGAGGGATTGAATCATCTCGGAGTCCGGAATCTCAGAGACTTAGAGCGCCGGCGAATTGACGTCCTCCGAAATCCCACGCGGTAGCCTTGGTCTGATCCGCAGATGCAACAGAACCGAATTGCTCAAAGCGTAGGACAGGTGTGTCTGGCCAAGGCGGCTACCAACGGTCCGAGCAACTCACTGCTGCCCGCTACCCACTGCATCAGCGTCGTGCGGCTGATCGTAAGTCCTGCGTGGGCAAAAATCTGGCACTGCCGATACAAGGGCAGGTGGAAGGCGTATTTCCAACTCAAGATCAGCGCCAACAGCGAGGCGCCGGCAAAACTCTTCTCGAGCGGGCGCGCAGGCGCCGCTGCCTGCACGATGATCGAGCAGGAGGAGCAGCGCTTCTTGGGGCGGATGTGCCGCGTTACCGTGAAGGTCACGGTCTTTACATCCAGTATTTCCGCGCTATCGGATCCCAATAGCCCCAACGGGCCGCCGCACCCCGGGCAGGCGCACTCAGCAGGTTCGATCGTATTGTCGATCCGCTCAAAGTGTTCGGGCAAGTGTTGGCGGCGCACGGGGTGCTGTTTGTCGAGCACCACGGCGGCCAGCCTCGATGCGGGCGTGAGCGCCGCACTCGCCACGAGCGCTTCCAGCTCCAGTGCCATCTGCTCGACGCCCTGCATCTGTTCACAGGATTGCCCGAAGCGAAAACGGCGCAGCTTTGCCAACTGGAACTTCAGGTGCTCGATCTGGCGTTGCTGCGTACGCAGGTCCACGCTTTGGCTTGTGACCAGCGCGTGATGCTCCACCAGCAGTCGCTGTAATTGCATCACATCGGTGGGCAGAGCGTTGGTATCGAGCACGCACTGATTATACGCGCGGCGCGATCAGCATGCGCACGTGATTGGCTGTTATTACAGTGCTTTGCTGCTTATTTGCCGTTCTCGCTTTACTTCCATTACCGCAATGACTTCACGCCGCGCGCGTCGGCACGATGCGATCCGGATCAATTGGCGCCAACGTCGTGCGTCGCGCTCGCCGCCAATCAATCCCCTCCAGCAGCATCGACAGTTCCGCGTTACTCAACCCGATCGTGCCCGTCGCTGTTTGCGGCCACACAAATTTTCCCCCGTCGAGCCGCTTCGACAGAAGACACATCCCATCGCCGCTGTACCACAAAATCTTCAACCGGTTGCCGCGCCGGCCACGGAACACGAACAGATGGCCGGCGTAAGGGTCGGCGGCCAATTGCGTTTGCACCAGTGCGGCTAGACCATCGAAGCCGCGGCGCATATCCGTCGCGCCGCACGCCAGCCAAATCCGCGCTCCGTGCGGCATCCCGATCATCGCGCCGCCACCAACACTTGCCGCAGCATCGTCGCATCTACAATCCCGCGCACCCGCACGCATCCAGCCATCAGATCAATCTCGATCAACCCTTGCGCCGGCGCCTGCTGCAACTTGACCGCGGCAAACTTCACCGTCTTGGTCCGCACGGTGTCGGCCTGGCGTCGCCACGCCGACAATAAATTTGCGCGCACCCCGTGCCGTCGCGCAACCTCTTGCACCGAGGCTCCAGAAACCCGGCTATCAGCCACCGCTCGGCGCCGTTGTTCCGCTGTCCATTTGCCACGCCGCGCCTTCGCTGGTGTCGGCGTTCCCGCATCGCCTGATTTATCCTGCCCCGTCACCGCTCTTCTCCTGATCACGGCCACGGCGCCGCGCTGAAGAGCATCGCTTAACTGAACAATTTCAATCCAGGGGCCTCCG
>JANMXI010000362.1:0-4381 GCA_031394735.1 Pseudomonadota bacterium
GGCATCGATGTACTGGGAAGGCGTGCGCCGCTTCTACTCGCCGTTCGAGTCCGAGATCCGCTCCGGCACCGCCGACGTCTACCGCCACGAGATGCCCGGCGGCCAGTACACCAAGCTGCGCGAGCAGGCGCGCCATGGGCATAGCGCACCGTTGGACCGAGGTGTCGCAGGCCTATGCCGACGTGAACCGCCTGTTCGGCGACATCGTCAAGGTTACGCCCACCTCCAAGGTGGTGGGCGACATGGCCATCATGATGGTGACCAGCGGACTGACACGCGAGGCGGTGCTCGATCCGGGCGTCGAAATCGCCTTTCCCGAATCCCTGGTGCAATTGATGCGCGGCGATCTGGGCCAGCCGTACGGCGGCTTTCCGGCAGGATTACAGAGCAAGGTGCTGCAGGGGCGCGCGCCGCTGACGCGACGGCCGGGCGAACTGCTGGCCTCCACCGATCTGCAGGGTGCGCGCAACGGGGTGGAAGGCAAGGTCGGGCGCAAGATCACCGACGCGGATCTGGCCTCCTACCTGATGTATCCCAAGGTATTTCTCGACTATGCCGCCGATCGCGCCACCTTCGGCGATCTGAGCACGCTGCCCACCTCGGTGTTCTTCTACGGCATGGAGTCGGGTCAGGAGATCAGCGTCGACCTGGAACGCGGTAAGACGCTCATCGTGCGCTATGTCACCACCAGCGATCCGCATGATGATGGTACGCGCAGCGTGTTCTTCGAATTGAACGGCCAACCGCGGTCAGTGCGCATCGCCGATCGCAGTCAGGTGGCCAAGCGGCCGCCGCCGCGCAAGGCGGAGTCCGGCAACGCCGGGCACGTCGGGGCACCCATGCCCGGCACCATTGGTACCCTGGTGGTGCATGTGGGCCAGAAATTGGCGCGGGGCGATGCGTTGCTGACGCTGGAGGCGATGAAAATGGAAACCACGGTGCGCGCCGAACGCGAGGGTGTGGTCAAGGAAGTCCTGGTCAAGCCGGGCCAGCAGATCGACACCAAGGACCTGCTGCTGGTCATTGAATAGCGGCGTGCGCAGCGGTGTCCGCCGGACTCGCCGGACCGCTGCGGGTCAAATCGCCTCTTTGAGTAAGACGGCGGGGTCGGCCAGCTTGTCCAGGTTCATCCTGGCGCGGTCCGCGATGAGCTTGCGGCCCGCCATGTAATCCTTGGAATGATTAATGGTATCCACGGCCAGCAGTTCGTTGCCCTTCAGATAGCAGACGCTGAAACTGCGCGTGGCTGGATCGCCGCGCACGATCACACGATCGTGATCCTGCGACAGTCCCGCGATCAGCAGTTTTAAATCGAATTGATCGGACCAGAACCAGGGCACCTTGTCATGCACTGTGGGCTTATCCAGCATGTTCAGGGCTGCGGTCTTGCCCTGTTCAAAGGCATTGTCGACCGACTCCAGTCTGACGCGGCGGCCAAAGCGCAGCGAGAGCTGATTGCAGCAATCTCCGGCGGCGAACACGTTCGCGGCGCTGGTGCGGCAGTACTCGTCCACGCTGATGCCGTTGTCGCAGGCAATGCCGGCCTCGCGCGCCAGTTCCACGTTCGGCACTGCCCCCACGCCCACCACCACCATGTCCGCTTCGTATTGGGAGCCGTCAGTGCACAGCACGCGTTCCACGCCATTGCTGCCTTCCAGGCTCGACACCTGGGTATTGCAGACGATGTTGACGCCGTGCGCGCGGTGCTCGCGCATGAAGAAATCCGACACCACCGGCGCAACCACCCGGTTCATGGCGCGGTCCGCCATTTCCAGAATCGTGACTTCGCAGCCCATTTTCACGGCCGTTGCCGCTGTTTCCAGGCCGATGTAGCCGCCGCCGACGATGACTACGCGGGCCTTGGGTTTGAGGTTGGCACGGATGGCATCGACGTCGGCCACATTGCGCAGGGCATGAACCCGTCCTAAGTTCGCGCCGCTGCAGGTAAGCAGGCGAGGGCGTGCGCCCGTCGCCAGCAGAAGCCGGTCGTACTGCAGCGACTGTCCGTCGGAAAACCGGACGCTTTGCTGCGGGGTATTCAACTGCTGCGCACGCACATCGAGCCTGACGTCGATGCCGTGCTCGGCATAAAAGGCGGCATGCCGAAACAGCAGGCGGTCGACCGGCATCTCGCCGGCGAGGTATTTCTTCGACAGTGGCGGTCGCTGATACGGCAGATGCGCCTCATCGCCGACCAGAACGAGCTTGCCGGAAAAGCCGTCGCGGCGCAGCGAGTCGATGGCCTGCGCACCCGCCTGCCCACCGCCTACGATCAGGAATGTTGAACTCATGAATGGCCTTTATCGATCGACGTTCAGCTTAATTGCACCATTGCGGTGCGGATTGTAGCGGCAACGCATTAGGCTGGTGCGTGCAATATTAACAGCCGAGCGCACCGAACCTTAAGTCTCTGATACTGTGTGAACTGGGGCGCGGGCATGAATGATGCAAATAATTTGCCCGTCATCATAATGCCCATAATCATAGGTCAAATCTGCCGGAGTTTGCGATGAAATTGATCACTGCCATTATCAAGCCGTTCAAGCTCGACGACGTGCGTTCCGCACTGTCGGAAATTGGCGTCTCGGGGATGACTGTGACCGAAGTGAAAGGCTTTGGCCGTCAGCGTGGCCACACGGAGCTGTACCGTGGCGCCGAATACGTCGTCGACTTTGTTCCCAAAACGCGCGTCGAAGTGGCGGTGAAAAACGAACTCGTCGATCAGGTGGTCGAGGCCATTGTCGGTGCCGCGAAGACCGGCAAAGTCGGCGACGGCAAGATTTTCATCACCGACATCCAGCGCGTGCTGCGCATCCGCACCGGCGAGAGCGACAACGCAGCTTTGTAAGGATAGCCGCGCGGGTTATTGCTAACATCGCTCGGGAGGAGCCCTGAGCATGTCAAAAGCCATTCGATTGCATCAAACCGGCGGAGCCGAACAGCTTCGCTATGAAGACGTCGACGTGCCGCCGCCGTCGCCCAAAGAGGTGCAGATCCGCCACACCGCGATCGGCCTGAATTTCATCGACGTCTATGACCGTACCGGTCTGTATCCCATGCCTCTGCCGGCGGTGCTCGGTCGCGAAGCGGCCGGCGTCGTCACCGCCGTCGGCTCCAAGGTCAAGACGCTCGCCGTTGGCACACGCGTTGCGTATGCGCTCAACTATGCCGGCTCCTATTGCGAACAACGCAATGTTCCCGCCGAGCGCATGGTGCGTATTCCGAAGGCGGTCAGCGATGAGCAGGCCGCCGCGATGATGCTGAAGGGCATGACGGCCCAATACCTGTTGCGCAGTACTCACCGCGTGAAGCGCGGCGAAACCGTGCTGATCCATGCCGCGGCGGGTGGCGTGGGGTCGATCGCCGTGCAATGGGCCAAGGTGCTGGGCGCCACTGTCATCGGAACTGTGGGCAGCGAGGCGAAGGCGCAGATCGCAAAAGATCTCGGATGCGATCACGTGATCGTCACGGCACAGGAAGATTTTACAGCCCGTGTCAAGGAAATCACCAAAGGTCGCGGTGTTCCGGTGGTGTACGACTCCCTGGGCCGCGATTCTTTCTTCGGATCGATGGATTGTCTCGCGCCACTCGGTCTCATGGTCACCTATGGAAATTCTACCGGTCCGGTGCCGCCATTTTCCGCCCTCGAGCTGAGCAAGCGTGGTTCGCTGTTTTTAACGAGGCCGGCGTTGTTTCACTACGTGTCGACGCCGCGACTGCTGAACCGTTCCGCGCAGGAATTGTTCGCTGTCGTCGCGGGCGGGCATGTAAAGATTCCAATCGGTCAGCGTTATGCACTGGCCGATGCAGCGCAGGCGCATCGTGATCTGGAAGCGCGCAAGACGACGGGGTGCACCGTTCTCATTCCCTAGAAATGGTAGCCTTGAGCGCATGCGAACAACGTATGGGTATCGATGGGTACTGTTGACGATTGCACTGTCGTGCGCCGCGCCGCTGCACGCGGCGAAACTCACCGACACCGAAAAAACGCGCATCGATGAGCCGCGCCCGGCCGGTCTTGCCAGCGATGAGCAGATGCTGGCCGACGGCGCGGTGATCGAGAAGATCGATCTGGACCTGCGTCAGATATTCGACGAAACCGACCGGCGCGAGAACAACGGCCTGTATCGATTGGCGAATGATCTGCACATCCGCACCAAGCCTTCCGCGATAGAAGCGCAGCTACTGTTCAAGGTTGGCGAGCGCTACGATCCGCGCAAGCTGGTCGAAACCGAGCGCAATTTGCGCAAGCTGCGCTTCATTTACGATGCGCGCGTGGTGCCGGTGAGATACGAGAACGGCAAGGTCGAGGTCAAGGTCATCACCAAGGATGTCTGGACTTTGAGCCCCGGGATTTCGTTGGGGCGCTCCGGCGGCTCCA
>JANMXI010000363.1:0-4814 GCA_031394735.1 Pseudomonadota bacterium
ATTCAACGCCAACCGGCGGCCGACCAGCAGCGGCTGCGCGATCTGACCTTCGAGCGTGGCAAGCCCTAGATAACTGCCCGCGACCGCCAGCACCTGCCCCAGGGAATCAAACGACACGATGGCCACCGAGGTCAGCAACAGCAACGTCGTGGCCGAGCCTGCATACGGAATGAAATTCAACAATGCCGCGACCGTGCCCCACAACAGCGGGTTCGGCATACCGCACAGCGTCATCAGCGCGGCGGTGGCGCAGCCCAGTCCCGTGTTGATCAGCGCCGTGGTCAGATAGAAGCGCCCTACTTCGCGGCGCAACTTTTCGATCACGTCCGTAGCGTGCGCGGCGTTTAGATCGCCGGCAATGGCGGAGGCCATTCTTGCCAACATCGGCGGCCCGCCAGCCAGCAGAAAAGTAGTGAGAATGATGATCGTCATTGCGCTGACCAGCGCATCGCGCGTGGATTCGAAAATGACCATGGGCGCGTTGCTCGTCGCAACCGGAACCGGTGCTGCCGCGGGCGCCTTGGCCGTACTGCCCATATTGCCAGCGCTGTCACGAATTTCGTCGATCCGGTTCATCAGCTTCGACAACGGTCGGACTTTTTGCTTGATGACCTTGAGTGTCTGCGGTGCGCCTGCGAACCATTGTTGCGCGGGAACCGAAATCAGATTCAATGTTCCGGCCAGCGCCCCCAACACGGTCAGCATGATCAGCACGGCACTCAAACTGCGCGGTACGCGGCGAGCACGCAACGCTTCCACAGGACCGGACAGAATCAGCGCCAACAGCATCGCCAGAGCAACGGGCACGAAAGCTTCGTGGCCTACATACAGCAAGGCGCCAATGGCGAGCAGCAGCAGGCCCTGCACTGCGCGGAATCCGCCGCGCGACGTACCGGATCGCCAATGACGTTGAATGGCTCCCACCGCCCCTCCCTGCCCCGCGGCTTTGTGAGACAAGCGCTGCGAGGGCGCTCCTGTGGATGACGGCATCGTTGTAATTTTTCCGTTGACAACCCGGCGTAAGCCTCGCACGCGCAAACCTTACGCACTGTCAGACAACAGCACCCTCGTTTGTAGGACCCGTCTTGGTACGACCGGACCGCGGAAGATTCACCGCGAAATCGTCACGGCCGCTTGTCAGACGGCGCGTTCAACAGTTCGTTAGCTGCTTCGTATCGGGCAATCACCGCGCGAGCACCCAGCAATTCGATCGTCAGGCGCTGCACCTGGTCCTGCAGAACACGTACCTGTGCTTGAGTGGCAGGCTGCGTCTGCAGTTGCCGGCGCAGGTCATCGATTTGTCCGGCCCAACGATCCTGGTCCGCGCGCGCGCGAAACTCCGACAACTCTGCCCGTTCACTTGTCTTCGCGGCCGCTTCCGTGGCTGCATCGAGCCGCCTGTGCAGTTCGGCGACATCGGTGGGTCGCGCGTCCGCCGCAGTGGGCGCGGCTCGTGCGAGTTCGCGCCAGATTCCAAACACCCGTTCGGTCTTTCCCACCGCGCCATAGCGTTGGCGCAACGTTCGCCGAAGCTGCCGGCCCGTCAATGCCGCACCGTGTTGGGCCAGCAAGTCGCGGCAGGTGGTTCGAATATGGTGATCGGTGAGCCGTCGGTTCATGGCATCAATCCTAGCGCGTTTCCGCTGGAGGGGGAACACGTTCCCTTTGAATCTCGTGGACCCCATTTTGCGCTTGCATAGACCGTATTCTGATGCTCTGAGTTGTCATAACTTATTGTCCATATTACGTAAATTCCGATTCGATGTTCCACGGCATTGTTCCACGCTCCGTTTCTATTACCCGCCTGTCAATGCATCGCCGCAGGCGTTCTTTCTCGGTATTGAATATCTGCAAAGATAAATCCTTCTTCGTTATGCAGCCGTGCAGGTCTCGACGCGTGCGCCGAGTCGGCTCCAATTGGGAGGCATTCGATTCGGTCGGGTCCACGAGCCTTCGCGAATCTTCTTCACTGCAATGTTGACGGCCAGGGGCATCTCGAAGCGTCGCAAGGCACCCTCCTCCACTGCCCAGACGACCTGGCGCAAGACATCGATTGCTTCTGCCCCCGCGACCGTTTCGCTCACCCGCTTGCGAGTCCGGGCCAATTCGAGGGCCGACAAGCGTCGGGGTCCTGCATAGAGCTTTCGTGGATCCGGCCCTGCCGGGCTCGACGGCACGGTGTTGGCCCGGACATCGGCGAGCTGCTGCAACTGCATCAGCAGTAGACCGCGCTCCTCAGGCGTGAGCTGGGCGCCCACGTCGAATTCCAGTGCGGTTAGGCCGTCGCGGGAAGCGTTGAAATAGCGGCTACGTTCGGCGGCAGACAGTTTGGCCCACAGTGCTTGGGTTTGCTGCCGGGTGAGCCGCGGGAGTTCTCTGGTAGCGGACGGCTTGGTCACTGGTGGACTGGTCGGGCGCCCCGCTCCAGCGCTTTCAGTCGTCGATTTGACGGCGTAGTTGCGATTGGGACTGCGTGACAATTCCACCAGCAAATCACGCGGAATGCGCACCTCGGTGATGGCCGTGGCTTGTTGAAAGGGATTGTCCGGATCCCGTCCGGCGCTTTCCCGGCGGATCAGGCCCAACCCTTTGAGCATCTGATAGGCCCGCGTCACGGTCGACGGATCAACGCAGCACAGGCTGGCGACGCGCTTGAGCGGCACTTCGGAGCACCAGTCCCCGCTTCGCTGGCCCTCCTCCCAGTGCAGCCAGAACACACGCTCGGCGGCCTGCGGCAGACCCTGTTGCCACAGCCAGCGCTCCAGCGGTTTGGGACGCAGAGTGAAGTATTTCTCGCGGACCAGACGGTTCCGAGGATCGTTTGTAGTTTCTTGAGGCATAACTCATCCCTTGGCATCTCAGCCAATTGCTAAAAACGAACGGGATAGCGGCCTTTTGCTTGACCCTGCCGGATGGCAGGCCTAACCTTTGAAGTGTCTGGTTTCGGTGGTTAGTGGCAAATCGCTGCTTAATCCCCCAAATCAAAAAGGCCCCGCAAGGGGCCTTTTTATTGGGTGCCTGTCATGGCAGTACCTCCGGAACTTTCCTGCAGGAAAGTTTCCTGTGATCCCGATTGGCGTGTCTCATAGGTCGGGAATCCCATGCCGACGTTTCCGCTGAAACGTTTTGGAGGGTCTGGTCCAATCCGTTGGCCGTACCGCAAAACTTTCCTGCAGGAAAGTTTCTGTCCAATGATTTGCTGCGGCGGTCGGATTCGCCGGTCCCACCCGAGGCGAGCCGGAGATTCGCTGGATCTTTCCTGCAGGAAAGATTGCAGGCCAAGACCAGGAGCTGGTCAGTAGCGCCTTCGAAACGGCCAAATGGCCGGAATGGTGAATGTCCGATCCCCGAAAATGCGCGAACCCCGGAAGGCCGGGGTTCGTGAGTGAGCAGGGCGGGAACGGGTTTCATGTGCCCTCCAGCTTCCGTCGCAACCAGGCTTCCGCCCAGTCTTTCAGTTCCTCTCGCATCTGCTTCTGAGTGGCTTCATCCACGTGCTGCAGTTTAAGGACGATGCGATTGCGGCCGGAGCCGACCTTCAACGGGATACGGCCACCGATGCGAACGGATTCCTCTCGCGAAGTGCCTCGCCCAGTATTGTTTTTGCCGGCCGCCGCTGCGATCAACGTGCGCAACACGACGTCCGGAGCCGCTAGCGGCTTGCGCTGCGCGAGCCGCTCGGCTGCACGTAATACCGCCGCGCTGTCCGTCTTGATGGCCTGGCTCAAGCTCGAGCCCCAGCTCATCGGTATTAGGCGCACATCGCCGAAGGCAGCAAGTACCGGGGCGGGGAGGTTGGCAAGGGCGAGATACTTCGCCGCGGCCGGCTCACCGAGCCCCACCGCGCCCGCCAGTTCACGCTGACTCTGATAGACACCGCTGTGGAGCCAGTCGGCGAACATGCGGCCCTTTTCGAAGGCCGAGATGTCGTATCGCTCTTCATTCTCGAAGTACATCTTGAGAACGAGATCCCGAACGTCGGCCGCGGCTGTATCCAGAATTGCCAGTATGCGGAATCCCGCCGTCGACTCTGCATCCAGCGCCAAACACGCCGCATGCCGACGATGTCCAAAGACGATTTCGAACTCAAAGGGCAGCGCGTCTTTTACCGGCCGAACGCGAATCGGCGTCACCTGGCCACGTGTTCGGATGCTGTTTAACAGCTCAATGAATTTCGGATCATCCGCCAGCAACGACAGTTCGTGCCGGTTGCTATAGGCGGTGGCGCGGATCTTCTTCGGATCCAGTTCCAGCAGCAGACGGCCCGAGACCTTGGCCTCGTCGTACAACTTGGCACGCGTCGCCACGTGCTCGGCGTATATATTTGCCTGCTCGGCAATCGGGCCCAATTGGCGGGAATTCAGGGTAGGGCGTTCGGCCGGCACGACGCTCGCCCGCGCACTCAAGGTCTGATCGAGAATCGCGCGGCGTTCCTTCGCTTTGGTATTCATGTCCCCACGCCTTGCGCGAACGCTGCGGCACGAGCTTGCAGTGCCCGGCGAATCAGCAATTCGATCTCGCCATTGGCGCCGTTCATGGCCTCCACGGCGCGCTCGAGCGTGCGACGGTCGCCGTCGTATTCGGCCACTTCATACAGCGTCAGCAATTCCGGCCCGACTTTCTCCAAGGCGGAGCTTTGCACCATGGTGTGGGTGCAAGTTTCCTGCGGGAAAAACTGGCGAATCCATTTGCTGATCTGTGCATGCGTGCCGTCATTAGGCCGCACGCGGGTGAGCAGCACCGAGGCGAAATCGTAGGTCTTGGGCGTGGCTTCGGCGCGATTGAACGCTTCCATGAGCTCGGCCACCAATTCG
>JANMXI010000364.1:0-2444 GCA_031394735.1 Pseudomonadota bacterium
ACACTCAAGCCGCTTTGATGGACGGCGGAGGAAGTGAGGAAATCGTCCACCGCAGTCGACAGGTTGTCCAACTTGGTGCTTTGGCTTCGCGTCGCGACCACCGACACGGTGCTGCGTGCGCCAAACAGGGCGAATGACAGCTGCTGCGCGCGCTGCAGCGACACGGTGGAACTCAAGAAACCCCCGACCGCGGTCAGGTTTGGCGTGATGCCAGTGGAACGCAAAAACGCTGCGTATTGCTCACGTTTGGCCGGGTCCGATTCACCTGCAGCAAACTGGCCAAACAACACGTCGTACAAAGACACAGAGAAAATGCCCGGCCCCTGGCTTGGATTGGTCACAACACTGCGGGAGTCGCTGAAGGTCCACGCGGTGCTGGGAGTTCTATGGGTCACCGTGATGCTGTGGGTTTCCCCAAAAAGACGCCGCTCACGTGTCAGCGTCAAACTCGTACGTTTCGAGGGCGCCCAGGCCGCCGTAAGCCCCGTTGCGCCACGACCATCTCTACTGGCACTCAACGTGAGTTCGTCATTCGGAGTCCAACTGGCACCGATGCCGGTTTCACCGTTGGTATCTCTGTCAATACTGAACCTTGTTCGATCACTTGGCGCCCAACTGGCACCGAATGCCGTGTAGTTGTATTGCTGGCCGGTGGCACCCGCAAGGTTGGTGGACTCGTGGCCGCCCTTGATATAAAGGCCGACGCCCGTGGCGAAAGTAAAACCAACCTGACCGTTGACCCGCTGAGCCTGCGTCGAGCGACCAGCGCCATCGTATTCCTGGTGGCTGGCATCGAGCGACCAGCCCAATCCGAAACGTCCGCCGACCCCGGTCAATCGAACCGCCAGATCCCTTGTATTGACATCAGACACAAGCGAGGACTTGCTTTGGGATGACGACAGGCTGTAACGCGCATCGTAATCGGCGACGCCAGCAAATCTTCCGCGAACATACGGCGAGATCCTGAACACCGAAGTTTCTGTACTGTTCCCACTCAACAAGGCGCCGTTGTCCGACGGGGCACCAAACGCCGAGATGGCTTGCTGCGAAATGGTACCGTTGAAGTCGACATAGGCCCACTTGTCAACCACTTCGGCGCTGCCGGAGGCATTGAGCGCATTCTGCGAACTTCGGCCAGACGAATTTTTAGCGTAGAGCAGTTCACTCAGCGAATAATCGAGGGTCCCTTTGATGCGACCGCCAGTACTGCTGATTCGAATACCAGGGCTGATCCGTGTGATGAGTTCGGATTGTTGACCGGTACTGCTGAGAAAAACGTTGCTGGTGTAGGTTTCCGAAACGGAGATGCGCGGAACAATCGAAATGGTCGCCGCTGCAACCGCCTCCAAAATCGGCTGTGCAAGCGCAACCGCCGGAAACACGCCCACAACCACGGCAGCAAGGGTCCGGCAAACAGGTGCGGACAGGCGGCGGTTGGGCTCGTTCTTCAGAATGAGGGCACCTGTTTTCATGACGAGCCAGAAACCCGTCTAGGCGGCAATCTTGCCGTAGCCTTGCCCGTAACCTTTCGAGTAACCATAACCGTAACCATAACCTCCGGATGCCGTGGTACGGGCCTGGTTCAACACCATCAACTTGACCGGGCATGCCTCGATCGTGGCAAGCGCATCCTGCACATCCGATCGCAAAGTTTTTTCCGCTTGTACCACCATCAGGATCTGACCCATATGGGACGCCAAGACGCGCGCCTCGGTGGTCAGCAACAATGGCGGCGAATCAAAAATAATGATCCGGTCGGAATACCGCTTGGCCATGTCGGCCAGCAGATTCGTCATGGCGTCACTCGCCAGCATTTCGGTGGCGCGCGCATGCGGCGTGCCGCTGGGCAATATGCTGAGCTTGTCGATGTTGGTCTTCAGCAGCATGCTCGATAGTTCAGCCGAATCGTTGAGCAACAAGTCGAGCAACCCGGGACCGGCAGGCAAGCCCAACACACGCAGCACCGAAGGGCGTGCAACGTCGGCGTCGACCAGCATGACGGTGTTATCAAACTCGGCTGCGATGCTGATGGCCAAGTTGATCGCCGTAAAACTCTTGCCCTCGCCAGGAACCGAACTCGTGACCATGATCAGGTTACCGTTTGCGATGACGGTCGGCCCCTTGCCCATGGCGTTGCTGATCAAGGGGCGTTTGATTACCCGGTACTGGTCGGCGATTTGCGATCGGGGGGCATTCGGGCTAACGATGCCAGCGGCGGCAAGCGCTTCCAGGTTGATTTCGACCCGCTGCGAGACTTGAACTGGTGCAACTGTCGTCGGCACCGGGTCAGCGACCTGCACCTGCGGCGCTGGCGTTGACGGCGCGGGCTTTGGAGCAATTGGAGCAACTTCATCCTTGTTCGGCATCGCCGCACCGGCGCGCCGCAGTTGCTCAAGTCGTAGCGTCGCTTGTTCTATCAGGCTGCTCATGGTGCGTTCATGCCC
>JANMXI010000365.1:0-53609 GCA_031394735.1 Pseudomonadota bacterium
GCTCGATGCGCAGGGCCGCACCGTGCCCGGTTTATTTCTGCTCGGCCCGATGCTGCGCGCCGATCATTGGGAAGCCACCGCCGCCAATGAGCTACGCAATCACGCGGAAGATCTGGCGCAGCACTTGAGTGCAGTGCTTAGCGATCGCGATACACCACCCCGCCTTTCATGACGAAGCTCACGCGGCGCAAAGCGGTCGTGTCGGTCAGCGGATCGCCCCTCACTGCGACGATGTCCGCGTATCGTCCCTTCTGCACCGAGCCGATGCGATCGCTCGCACCGAGCAGATCGGCCGCCGATTGGGTGGCCGCAACGATCGCCTGCATGGGCGTCATGCCATTGGCGGTGAGCAGCCCGAATTCCATCGTATGGTCACCCTCGCCCAGATCCGTGCCATAGGCGATCTTCACACCCGACTTCACCGCCAGCGGCAGATTGCGCTTCGGCAGTTGATCGTTATCCAGTTCCTTCTGCGCAGTGCCCGGCATCAGCAATTCCGGATGATCGCGCGCCGCTGCATAGAACACCTCGTAAACGGAGAGCGTCGGCACCAGATACGTCCCATGCGCCTTCATCAGCGCAAAGGTATCGGCGCTGGCGAAGGAACCGTGTTCGATGGAATCCACGCCGGCCCGCACGGCATTTTCCATGGCGCCCGCGGGGTAGATGTGCGCGGCGACCTTCATGCCCAGCGAATGCGCAGTGTCCACCACGGCGCGCATCTCCTGGTTGGTCATCAACTGCCGGCGCGGATCATCGCCGCTCGAGGCGATGCCGCCGGAGGCGACGATCTTGATCAGGTCGGCGCCGCGGCGCTGATGTTCGCGCACGCGCAGGCGGCCTTGCTCTGGCGTATCGACCAGACCATTGTTCCAACCCGGATGAGAAAGCTGCGCGTCCAGCCCGCTCAGGCGATCCGCGTGTCCCGCTGTCGGGCCCAACGCTTCGAGCGACACCCACAGTCGCGGCCCCTCGACCTTGCCGTCGTTGATCGCGTTGCGCAACGCCACGGAGTCGTCGCCACCGCCGACATCTCGCACACTGGTGAAGCCCTGCCGCAGCATTTGTTTGACGAACACGGCTGCGTCGAAAGCGCGATCGATGTCCGAATGCGTCAGCCAGTCTTCGGTGGCATTGGTGCGCGTCGGCAATTTTGAATTGACGTGAACGTGGCAGTCGATGAATCCCGGCATGACGGTAGTCGTCGACAGGTCGATGATCTGCGCGCCTGCGGGCGCTGTATAACCGTTGTCGACGCCGACGATTTTGTCGTCATGAACGACGATGCTGACCTGGTGACGCGGCGCGGAACCGCTGCCATCGATCAGCGTGCCGGCATGAATAACCACATCGCCTGCGGAGGCGCACAGCGCCGTGCCCACCGCGATGCAACCGAGCGCCGCCCGCTGCCATTGCCGTGTATTCATCGTCCGCTCCCGTGCAAAAATCAGCACGGGAGTGTAGCTCGAATTGCTGTCAGCGGTGGTCGCGCGGGGCGGCGTCCCGCTCGCCCTGACCGCGGCGTTCCTGCGCGCCGGGACCGCGCTCGGACGGGCCACGTTCCGTTGGGCCACGGGCCGGGCCGCGCTCCGCGCCAGGGCCGCGTGGTTCAGCGCCGCGCTGCTCGGGTGCGCTACGCGCAGGTGCGCGCTGTTCAGGCGCTCGACGCTCGGGCACATTTCGCTCGGGTGCACTCCGCTCCGGGCGCCGCGATTGCGTCGCACGCGATTGGTCGGGCGCGCGTTGTGGCGCGGCTTGCGGAAATTCACGTCTCGTCGTCGTTTGCCCTTGCGCAGGCCGATCCGTCCTTCCCGGTTGTGCTCGGTTTGGCCCCGCGCGATTCGCCTCGTTGCCGCGCACCGCCGGTTCATTGCGACCGGCGGGTCGGCCACCGGCCGAAGGCGGACGATCGGACCGCTCGACGCGGCCGCCGTTCATGCCGGGCCCGAAAGCACCGGGCCGCGGCGTGGCGAGCACTGCTGGCCGGCCGTGATTCTCGGTGGCCAGAAAAGACCGGTCGCGCTCAGCGCCGCGCTCGTGCGCGCGCTGATCCCGTGTGTAGCCGACGTGTGGCCCGCGTCCCGCATTCAGTTCATCGCGCGTCGGCCGCCGGTCGATGCCGCCTCGACCGCCGTTGTAGCTGACCCGATTTACGGTGACGTTATTGATGACCGTGACATTGCGTTCGTACACATTGGTGACGTGTACCCGGTTGTCGAAGCGGTTGACCGCGCGGTTGTAGTACCAGTTATTGCCGCGCCAGTAGCCGCCTTCGTAGCCCACGCCGCCGTAGCCGTAACCGTAATTGACGCCGCCGTAGAAGCCCACGTGAGATCCCCAGTAGCCAGAGTTCCAGACGAAAAATCCGCTGTTCCAACCCCAATATCCCGGCGTCCACAGGTATCCGATCCGTGGCGGCCGAACCCAGGTTCCCGGCACCCAGAAATAGCCTTCCGGACCCCAGGCCCAGTACCCCGGCGTCCACAGATATCCCGGCTCGGGCAGCGGCGGTTGCTCATAAACGGGCAGTTCCGGCGGCGCCAACGTGATGGACACTCCGACACTGACGCCGGCCCGTCCGGGCTGTGGCGAAACCACGCCTACGACGCAGACCAACCCCAGCAAGGGCAGCAGCAATCGACGATTGAATGTATTCATAAGTGTTAAACGCGCTGACAGGCGTCGGGTTGACGTGAATTTCATAGGCCCTCCAGGACGGTACGCAATGACTTGGCATCCGGCATCACGCCGGCCTCGACGCGGCGCACCAGGCGCCCATGCGAATCGGCGATCAGGATGGTCGGTATTTCGTTGACCCGAAAGGATCGGAAAATCTTACCGGTGGCATCCAGCGTAAGCGGTATCGCAACCTTGTACTGCGAGCGATAGTCGAGCAGATCCGCGCGGTCCGCCCACAGACCCGAGGCGATACCGATCCAGCGCACGCGCGGATCGGAAGCCAGTTCGCCCACCTGCAGACGCGCGTTGCGGCAATTCGCGGCCACGTCAGGTTTGGTGGACTCGAGATAGGATTCACACCAAGGCGAGAGAAACACGAGCGCGGTGACCGAGTGCGCCGATGAATCGCGCAACTCAAAGCGTTTCCCGTCAAGTGTGCGCAATGATTGCGCAGGCAGCGCATCGCCCAGCGCGATCGGGGGAGATTCTGCGTCGAGGGTCGCTGCGGTCTGCACGGCGCCCGCGGCCGTCGAGCGAGCGGCCAGCAACTGGGCATCGAGCGCAGCGTCAGCGAGATGGCCCACATAACGTATCCGACCATCGCGTCCGATGACGATATGCGTGGGCGTGACCCGCAGGTGGAAGGCGGCGGCAAGACGCCCATCGTCGAACACGATCGGCATCGAGATCTTGGTCTGGTTGCGAAAATTGCGGATCGCCTCGATGGAATCGCCCATGCCGACATCGATGGCGATGACGGCCAGATCCGCGCCGGAGGTTGAGTAGGTGTGCTGGAAATGCGGCATCTGCTGCCGGCAGGGCGTGCACCAGGTCGCCCAGAACTTCAGGTAAACGGCCTTCTTGCCGTACAGCGCACCCAGGTCAATGGATTCGCCATCGATGGTCTTGAGCACCAGCCGTGGCGCCGGCGTACCGAGCATCGCCTGACCCGCCTCGTGCGCGCGTTGCTGGCCGGACATTTCCGACCCCGCAGACGCGGCGCCGAACACGCAGCACAGCAGTGCAAGCTGGCCGATGGACTTGAAGGCGCTCATTGGGTTGCGCTGGGTGCGACTCCGCGCGTTGCCGGCGCGCTCTTGTCCTTGACCATGAAGACGAGAATCTTTGCGGGCTTTGTCTTGCTGGCATTGGCCGACACGACGTGAACGTCGGCCGGGCCTTCATAAAAAGTCTGACCCTTGTGCAGCGTCACCACCGGGCTGCCCTCGACCTGCATCAGGACTTCTCCTTCCAACACATAGACGAAGACCTGCGCATCGTGCCGATGCGGCAACGACGCGCGGCCGGGCAGGTATTGCACGGTCAACATCACGAGCTCTTTATCCGGGGCACCCGCCAGGACCTTGTCGATCAAGGGTTCGACGACCTCCATCGGCGGTGTCGGGCCGGCCGCCGCTGCGAACAAAGGACACAACAACAGGCCGGCGATGAGTCCCGCCTTCGGTAATTTCTGGTAACGCATCGCTGGTCTCCATTGAGGGGGGATGTTCGGCCGTGGACCCGCCGGGATTGGCTATAATGCGCCCGCATGCACTGCCGCTCAAACATATCCACCCCGTGAGCGCGCCCAACAAGCTGGTGCTGGTCGATGGCTCCTCGTATTTGTACAGGGCCTTCCATGCCCTGCCGCCGTTGTCCAATTCCAAGGGCGAGCCCACCGGCGCGGTGCTCGGTGTTCTCAACATGCTGAGCAAACTGGTCAAGGACGAATCGCCGCAGCGCATCGCCGTGGTATTCGATGCGCCGGGCCGCACCTTTCGCGATGATCTGTTCGATCAGTACAAGGCGCATAGACCGCCGATGCCCGACGACCTGCGCTCACAGCTGCAACCACTGCTCGATGCCGTGGCCGGCATGGGATTGCCGTTGCTGCGCATCGGCGGCGTGGAAGCCGACGATGTCATCGGCACGCTCGCCAAACGTGGCGTGTCGGCCGGTTACGAGGTGTTGATCTCCACCGGCGACAAAGACATGGCGCAGCTGGTCGAGCCCGGCATCGGCCTCGTCAATACCATGAGCAACACGCGCATGGATCGCGACGGCGTGAAGCTCAAGTTCGATGTGTATCCGGAGCAGATGATCGACTACCTGGCCCTGGTGGGCGACAGCTCGGACAACATACCCGGCATCACCGGCGTGGGTCCGAAAACGGCCGCCAAATGGCTCAAGCAATATCAGACGCTCGACAATCTGCTCACGCATGCGGCCGAGATCACCGGCAAGGTGGGCGAGAATCTGCGCAATGAGCTGAGCATTCTGGAATTGTCGCGCAAGCTCGCCACCATCGACACCAATGTAACGCTCGAACTGTCGCCCGACGAACTGCAACCCAAACCCGCCGACACGGCCGCGCTGCGCGGCATCTACTCGCGTTTGGAATTGCGCGCCTTGCTAAAGGCGCTCGACCCTGCGGAAGGAGCGGCCAGCAGTCCGGCAATCGCTTCCGCTTCGCAAAGAGCCGTAAACCCCGCGTCCTCAGCGGCGGTGGACGGCGCACCGGTCTCGGCACCGGCGCGCCACTACGAACAAATCACCGAGCAGGCGCAATTGGATGCCTGGCTTGCAAAGCTGCGCGCCGCAGAATTGTTTTCCTTCGACACCGAAACCAACAGCCTGGATTACATGCAGGCGCAGATCGTCGGTGTGTCCTTCGCCATC
This sequence comes from Pseudomonadota bacterium, assembly GCA_031394735.1. Lineage (GTDB taxonomy): Bacteria > Pseudomonadota > Gammaproteobacteria > Steroidobacterales > Steroidobacteraceae > TMP-86. Next base: position 5,359 of record JANMXI010000365.1, read on the forward strand.
ACCGCAGGCTTAGCCGCCTACGTGCCGCTGGCGCACGACTATCCGGGTGCGCCTGCGCAGCTGGATCGTGCGCAGGTGCTGAACGCGCTGCAGCCGTTGCTGGAAAGCCCGGCGCACAAGAAGCTCGGTCATCACTTGAAATACGACATGCATGTGCTGGCCAATTACGACATCGCGCTGCAGGGGCACGCCTACGATTCGATGCTCGAATCCTACGTATTGAACAGTGTCGCCACCCGCCATGACATGGCCTCGACCGCCCTGAAATACCTGGGCGTGCAAACCATTCACTTCGAGGACGTGGCTGGCAAAGGCGCGAAGCAGATCACCTTCAATCAGGTCGACGTCGTTCGAGCCACCGAGTACTCGGCTGAAGATGCCGACGTCACGCTGCAATTGCACCAGGCCTTGTGGCCGCAGATTACGGCGACGCCGAAACTGCAGACGCTGTACGAGACCATCGAGCAGCCCTTGGTGCCCGTGCTGTTTCGCATGGAGCGCACCGGCGTGCTGGTCGATCGCGAGCAGTTGAAGAAGCAAAGCGGCGAACTGGCACAGCGCATGCTGCAGCTTGAAGAGGCGGCGCACATCGAAGCGGGCGGCGCCTTCAATCTCGACTCGCCCAAACAGTTGCAGCAGATCCTGTTCGAGAAACTGCAGATACCGGTGATGCGCAAGACGCCGACGGGCCAGCCTTCCACCGCGGAGGACGTGCTGGAGGAACTGGCCGAGAACTATCCGCTGCCCAAGCTGATCCTCGAATACCGCGGCATCGCCAAACTCAAATCGACCTATACCGACAAACTGCCGCTACAGATTAACGAGCGCACCGGGCGCATCCACACCTCGTATCATCAGGCCATCGCGGCGACGGGTCGGCTGTCCTCGACCGATCCGAATCTGCAGAACATCCCGATCCGCTCACTGGAAGGCCGGCGCATCCGCCAGGCCTTCGTCGCACCGCCTGGATACACGCTGGTCGCGGCCGACTATTCGCAGATCGAGCTGCGCATCATGGCGCACTTGTCGGGCGACGAATCTCTGCTGCGCGCCTTTGCGCAGGACCTGGACGTGCATCAGGCAACCGCCGCCGAAGTGTTCAGCGTGCCCCTGGAAGCGGTGAGCGCGGATCAGCGGCGCTCCGCCAAGGCCATCAACTTCGGTCTGATCTACGGCATGTCGGCATTTGGGCTCGCGCGCCAACTGGGTATCCCCCGCGGCCAAGCACAAGCGTACGTGGACCTGTATTTCCAGCGCTATCCCGGGGTGCGTCGCTACATGGATGAAACACGTCGTCTCGCTCACGAACAGGGTTTCGTCGAGACGGTTTTCGGACGGCGCCTGTATCTGCCGGACATTCAGTCGCGCAATCAGGCCATGCGCCAATATGCCGAGCGCAGCGCCATCAATGCGCCGATGCAGGGCACGGCCGCGGATATCATCAAGCGCGCCATGATCGACGTCCATGGCTGGCTGCAGACCTCGCGCATGCCGGCCCGGCTCATCATGCAAGTGCACGATGAATTGGTGCTGGAGGTCGAGCACTCCGCAGTTGAAACATTGCTGCAAGAATTACAAATGCGCATGTCGCGGGCGGCGGAATTGCGAGTGCCGTTGAAAGTGGATACAGGCACCGGACCCAACTGGGACGAGGCGCACTGATCCAACGTCGCCGCCCGGCGACAAAAGTCATTTGATGGGAACGCCGATGAACGGCCGCAGTCACACTTAGCATGTTCATCACACACAAGGGTTCTCATGAAAGCAGCCATCGCAGCATTGGTAGTGAGCGCGGTCGCGATGAGCAGCGCTCACGCGGCCGACAATGGAATTTATGTGGGTGCTGCTCTGGGTCAGAGCAAGCTCGACCCGAATCAATCGCGGCTCAACTTCTCGGCGCTGAATTATGATGACAAGGATCAGGGCTACAAGCTCATTGTCGGCATCCGGCCCCTGGATTTCGTCGGCGCCGAAATCAATTACGTGGATCTCGGCAAGACCGACGGGACCGGCAGCGGCGGCGCCCTGCGCTCCGAGGCCAAACTCTACGATACCTTTGTGGTGGGATATGTGCCACTGCCGTTCGTGGATCTTTTCGGCAAGGCCGGCATCGCCCGCTCGCAGGCCCGCTATCGCGAGGAAGGCATCAGCAACCTGAAACTCGACAGCACCGACTTTGCCTGGGGCGCGGGCGTCCAGGCACGCTTCGGCAGCCTCGCTGCGCGCCTTGAATACGAACGATTCAACTTACCCTCGACCAATCACGCCTCGCTCATTTCCCTGGGCGTAACTTGGACTTTCTTCTGAAGCGCGGACGTTTAAGATGGGCGGATGCATATCAAGCACCGCGAGTTCCATAAGACGCAGCGCATCGGTTGGTTGCGGGCGGCCGTACTGGGCGCCAACGACGGTATCGTCTCCACCGCGAGCCTGCTCATCGGCGTGGCGGCCGCGCACGCCTCCCATAGCCAATTGATGGTGACGGGCATCGCGGGCCTGGTCGCGGGCTCGATGTCCATGGCGGCAGGCGAATATGTATCGGTTGGATCGCAGAAGGATAGCGAGCAGGCGGACATCGACCGGGAGCGTAAGGAACTGGCCGCCGACAGCGACCACGAGCACGAGGAACTGGCCGCGATCTACGCGCAGCGCGGTCTGGACAAGTCGCTCGCGAAACAAGTCGCCGTGCAATTGATGGCCAAGGATGCACTGGGCGCGCACGTGCGCGATGAACTGGGCATCAGTGAAACCATCACCGTCAATCCGTTGCAGGCCGCCCTCACCTCGGCAGTCACGTTCGCGGCCGGCGCCGCGCTGCCGCTGATTCCGGCGGTGGTTGCACCGGCAACGATGCTGGTGCCGATCATCGCGGGCTGTTCGTTGATGTTTCTGGGCACCTTGGGTGCGATCGCCGCGTACACCGGCGGCGCGCCGGTGGTGGCGGGTTCTCTGCGCGTGACGTTCTGGGGCGCCATCGCCATGGGCGTGACCGCCGCCATCGGCTCGCTGCTGCACGTCAGCGTCGGATAACGCTACATCAGGCGGCCCGCAAGGCGGCGGCAATCGGCAGGCGCGCCGCGCGAATCGCGGGGAACAGCCCGCCGACCAGACCGATGATGCAGGCCAGAATGATGCCGCTGAAGGCCAACGCTGGGGTCACTGTGAGCTGGAACACCACCTGCGTAAAATTGGCGCCCAAGGTGTTGACGGAATTGCCGTTGAAGAACAGCCATGCCGCGGCAGCCCCCACCACGCCGCCGATCAGCGCCAGCAGCATCGCTTCGACGAACACCGACACCACCACCGGCAGTGCACCGAAGCCGATCGCGCGCAACGTCGCAATCTCCAGGGACCGCGACGACACGGCCGAGTACATCGTATTCAGCGCACCGAAAATCGCGCCCACCGCCATGATGCCGCCGACGATATAGGCGACAAAGAACAACAATTTGCTCAGTTGCTTGGATTGCTCGGCGTAGTAATCCGTTTCGCGCTTCACGTCCACCGACAGCGTCGGGTTGGTGGTCAGCGAATCCTTGAACACATCGAATGCCTGCGGTGTCTCCAGCAGTACGATGACATCTTGAAACAGATTGCGCCGATAAGCCGACAACACCGTTTCCGCATCGGCCATCATTTCGGACTCATGCGAATCGCCGTTGCTGTCAAAAATGCCCACGACCGTCCATTCGCCATTGTGAAATATCAAATGTCGGCCCAATTCCAACCCTTCGAATTGCGCGAGTGCGGCCTTGCCGACGATCAGCTCGCGCACCGCCGGCTTGAACATGCGGCCCGAAGTGATCTTGATCTCCGGACGCAGATTGAATGCGCGAGTGCCGACGCCGCGCAGCGTGACATTGGCCTTGGTGCCGGTGTTCTTCTGTTTCAGGCTGACGATGGCCACCATTTCCGCCGACGCGATGGTCTTGCCGTCGCCGCCCTTGCGGACGCCCTTGGCATCCATGATGGTCAGGGTATTGTCGCGCGACAACGTGCTGGCCAATTCGGATTGCGAACCGCCGCGCAACACGATGGCTCGATCCGCGCGGCCGGTAGCGGACAGCGTTTTGCCGAAACCCGCTGCCATGGCCAGCACCGACACCAGTACCGCCACGGTCACTGCAATGCCGATCACGATGACGGCAGAGAGCCCGGCCCGCTGCGGCAGGCTGCGCAGATTGTTGGCGGTGACGGCGGCGATCTGACTGCTTATGGAGGCCATGGGTTACCGCCCTGCCAACGCATCGACGATGTTGAGCTGGCGCGCGCGCCAAGCGGGGAGCAGGCCGGTGGCCAGCGCCAGACACACGGCAATGACCGCGCCCTCGACAATGACTGCGTTCGGCAGCGTAACGACACCAATCGCGCCCTTGAGCGCGGGGAACAGCGCCGCGGCCGCGGCCAACCCCAAGGCCGCCGCCAGTACGCACAGCAACAACGATTCCGCCAGCACCAACAGCAGCACGCCACCATCGGTGAAGCCCAGGGTCTTCAACACTGCAAGCTCCGGGATGCGTTCGCGCACGGATTGCATGAGCGAACTGCCCGTGGCGAACAACAGCGCAAAGAACACAGCGAACAGGATCCGCGTGACGATGAAATTGATGTCGCCGATCTGCTTCAAGAAGGATTGCTGAAACTCCTTCTCCGTCTTGGTCTCGGTCTCATCCGTGGAGTTGGCGAACAGCTTGTCGATGGACGCGGCGATTTGCGCCGACTGACGCGGATCCTGAACCTGCGCGACCAACCAGCCGATGCGGCCCTTGCCGAAGCTGCGCGCTTCGTCGAAATAAGGGTAATTGAAAAAGAACTGATTGCCGCGTGTCGGCGAGTCGGGCGAGGTGTAGATGCCGACGATGTCGAATTCCCAATCCGAGCTGCCGCCCGCCTTGGTCCAGATGACCGAATGCAGCGGCACGCGGTCGCCGATTTTCCAGCCATATTGCCGGGCCAGGTCGATGCCGACGACCGCGCCGGTACGCGTGCGCGTCCAGGCGTCGAATTGCTCGTCGGACAATTTGTATTCCGGATTTACTTTGCGCCAGCGCAAGGGTTCCGTCGGAAAGGAGAACACGAAGTTTTTCGGATCTTGATAATACGTCCCGAACCAGCTTTGTTGCGACACCGCCGAGACGCCGCTCACTTGCTCGATCTGTGCCATGGCCGAATACGGCAGGGACTCGGTGAAGGCAATGGCGCTGGTGATGATCAGCCGATTGACGTTGGCCCGGTCGATGGTGGCGTTGAAGGCCGCGTTCACGCCCTGCAACATGCCGAACAATAGAAACGCGACCAGGATCGACGCCAGCGTGAACACCGTCCGGGTCTTCTTGCGCCACAGCGCCGCCCAGATCAAGGGCAGGAATTTCACGCCACCGCCTTCGTGGTCTGATTGACGAGTTGACCCTTGTCCAGATAGAGCTGATGCGAGGCGTACTCTGCGGCCTTCGGGTCATGCGTCACCATGACGATGGTCTTGCCCTGCTCGCGATTCAAGCTTTGCAACAGGCCGAGAATTTCATCGGCCGTGGCACGATCCAGATCGCCGGTCGGTTCATCGCATACCAGGAGAGTAGGGTCGGAGACCAGAGCTCGCGCGATCGCCACGCGCTGCGCCTGTCCGCCCGACAATTCGCTGGGCTTGTGCTTGGCGCGATCGGAAAGGCCGACGATGGCGAGCGCCGTTTGCACGTTTTTCTTGCGCTGCGCCGAGGACAGCGACGTGAGCAACAGCGGCAACTCGACGTTGCGCTCAGCAGAGAGCTGCGGCAGCAGGTTGTAGAACTGAAACACGAAGCCCACATGGCGTGCCCGCCAACGCGCCAATTGACCGCCGCTGAGCGAGTCGATGCGCTCACCGGCCACGCTGACCTCGCCTTCCGAGGCGGTATCCAGGCCGCCGATCAGGTTCAACAGCGTGGTCTTGCCGGAACCCGAAGGACCCATCAGAGCGACGAAATCGCCGGATTCGATGTCGAGATTCAGGCCGTGCAGGACTTCGACGGTTTGTTTGCCGCGCATGTAGCGCTTGACCACCTTGCGCAGTGACACGATTGCCGTCATGGGGTTTGCTCCTTGATCTTGACGCCGTCAGCCAGCTTGGAAAAATCGCCGATGGCGACTCGCTCGCCACCCTTGAGACCGGCGATGATGCGTTGCGGGTCGCCGCCGCCGGGCGCGAGCTTCACCGCGCGCCGCTCCACCGAATCGTTGACCACCAAGTAGACCACGCCCGTGTCGCCCTGCGCCTGCACGGCCGCCGCCGGCAGCTCGATGGCACCGACATCGGTGCCGGCGGATGGCGCCGGCTGCGCCTCGCTCAGGAATGCCACGCGCGCACCCATGTCCGGCAATACGCGCGCGTCCTTGCTCTTGAAGCCAATGCGCACTTTGACCGTGGCCTTGCTGCGATCTGCCGTGGGAATGATGGCGATGACATAGGCCGGAATCTGCCAGTCCGGATAGGCGTTGAGCTTGATCGTGGCGGGTTGGCCGCTGTGCACGCGCGCGATGAAATTCTCGTTCACGTCCACCTCCACTTCCAGGGAGTCCATATCGACAATGGTGCCGATGCCGGTGCGGGTGAAGCCGCCGCCGGCGGAGATGGGCGACACGATCTCGCCGGGCTGCGCGGCCTTCACGGTGATGACACCGGAGAACGGCGCGCGCACGATGGTGTCGTCCAGATTGCGCCGCGCCGAATCGACGCCCCGCTGCGCCACGTCGACACTGCGTTGAGCCGTGACCAATTGCGCCCGCAAACCGTCCAGCGTCGTTTTGACATTATCCAGATCCGACTGACTCACGAAGTGCTGGGCGAACAACTCATTCTTACGGTTGTAGTCCCGCTCGGCATTGGCGAGATTGACGCTGACCTGATTCAAGCTCGCCTTGGAGTACTCGTGCTGCGCAAATGATTGCTGAAGCGCGGCGCGGATATTGGTGTCGTCCAGCCGGGCGACAATGAAATCTTTGTCCACGTGTTGGCCTTCTTCGATCAATACTTCTGTGACCTTGGCGGTGATTTTCGCCGAAACAGTCGCCTGTCGCCTCGCGACCACGTAGCCGGAGGCATCCAGCAGCGACGAACCTGCGTTGCCGGCGCCGGCCGACACTTGACGCGCCACCGCAACAGTTACCGGAACCGCGTCAGAACGCAGGAAAAAGATCAGCAGCGCCGCAGCAACAACTAAACCGACTGCGGCGGCGATCCACCATGGCGTGTGTGTGCTGGTCGTCGGCGTTGGCTCGCGATCGATTTTCAGTTGCTTTAAAAGATCCGTTTTGTCGTTCACGCGCCCTTCAACAATTGGCTGAAAAATCTGCTCGATAGAATTGCAAATGCCTAGTCCTAGGCCTATTTTATGACACAAGGACTTCGGATGGCCGGCATATAAATAGTTGAACTTTTGTAGGTCGTCCCCATCTAAGTTTGTGAGCGGCTAGGACGCTCCCCGCTCTTCTCCCTGAGCGGGCCAAGACCCGGTTGTCATCCCCATGCCGGGTTGGTCTGCCCCGGAAGGTTGCGAAAGCAACCCCCGGGGCTTTTTTTTTGGGGCGCACGTGCTCCGGGCGCGATCAACTCAATGCCATCCATCGCATGACCACTTCGCGCGCCTCCGTAAGGCCTTCGCTTTTATGCGCGGAAAACAATTGCACCGTCACGGCAGCGTCCGAACAGGCCTCGCGGGTTTCTTTGAGCACGCGCATTCTCTCCGCGCGATTCAACTTATCCGACTTGGTCAGCAGCACATGCGCGGCACGGTCTCGAGCCAAAATCCATTCGAGCATCGCGGCATCCTCCTGTCCCAGGCCGCGCCGGCTGTCGACAATCAGGATCAGTCCCACCAGCGACTCGCGCACATTGAAGTAGTGCTGCATGAGCTCGAGCCATTTGCGCCGTACGGATTCCGGGACTTTGGCAAAGCCATATCCCGGCAGGTCGACCAGGCGGCATTCAGGCGCTACCCCAAAAAAATTGATCAGCTGCGTGCGGCCCGGTGTACGGCTGACGCGCGCCAGGGCACGCCGATTGGTAATGGCGTTGAGGGCACTGGACTTTCCGGCATTCGAGCGGCCTGCGAACGCGACTTCGCGACCCTGGTCGGCGACGAGCTGGTTGCTGGCGGCCGCGCTGGTGATGAATTGGATCGACGGGAAGCTTGCCATAGGGGCATAAACTAGAGCTGGTTCAAGGCTGTAGTGTACAATTTCGCGACGATAGGCGTTCAAATCAAGAGCGGAGCATTGCGCGGATGACGAAGCGGACCTGGGTTTTGGCAGCGGTGGTGTGGGGGTCGATGGCGAGTGAAGCGGCATGGTCCGCCGGCAATGTAGAGCAAGGCGCAGCCAAATCGACCGTTTGCGCTGCCTGCCACGGTGCAAATGGCAATAGCGTCAATCCCGAATGGCCGAGCCTTGCGGGTCTGGGACAGGACTACATCGTCGCCCAATTGACCAATTTCAAGGAAGGCAAGCGCGCCAACCCGATCATGATGCCCAACGCCATGGCGTTGAGCGCGGATGACATGGCGGACCTGGGCGCCTACTTCAGCAGCCAGCGCAATACCGGCCTTGAAGCCGACCCGACCTATTGGGAAGCAGGCCAGAAACTGTTTCGTGCCGGAGACAAGGCGCGCGGCATCCCGGCCTGCATGGCCTGCCACGGGCCGGCCGGAAAAGGCAACGAAGCTGCAAAATTTCCGGCACTTCGCGGCCAACATTCGGTCTATACCATCAAGCAGCTGCAGGACTACGCCTCCGGCGCGCGTTTGACGGGAGCGAATGAAATCATGCAGACCATTTCCAAGAAGCTTCTCGCCGATGACATGCGTAATGTCGCCTCTTATTTGCAAGGAATTCGCTAAATGCTGATCCGCCGCCTGTGTGCGCTGGCCTTGAGCGTGGCCTTCCTAGCCGCCTGTGCCAAGCAAGAATCCTCCACTCCCGCCACCCCGTCGGCGCCCACGGCTCCGGCACCCGCGGCCGCGAAACCGGCGACCAACTCGCCCACCGCCGAGCCTGCGGAAAAAGCCACGCCGGCCACCCGCTCGGCACGGATCAATGAGGATGGGTCGGAAACCATCGAAGAAAGCACCGGCGACACCGGCGCGCACAACCCCTTGCTGGCAGCCGTCGCCAGCGCATCCGCCACCACCACGCCGCCCACCTCGCAATACAAGGAAGGCGTGAACTACACCCGTCTGGTTCCGGGCCAGCCGACCTCCGCCAGTCCCGATCAGGTCGAAGTGCTTGAGGTGTTCTGGTACGGGTGCTCGCATTGCTATGCGCTGGATCCGCTGGTGGAAGCGTGGCGCAAGAAAAAGGCGTCCTACATCAAGTTCTCGCGCGTTCCGGTCATGTGGGACAACGACGCGCACCGCTCGCACGCCCGCCTGTTCTACACCCTGGAAGACCTAGGCAAGCTCGACCAGTTGCACTCGCTCACGTTCAAGGAAATCCACGTCAACGGCGACATGCTGGTGACGCAGGACCCGGCCGAGACCGAAGAGAAGCAGCGTGATTTTCTCAAGAAGTTCGGTGTGACCGACGAGCAGTTCAAGAAGTCCTATCGCTCCTTCAACGTCGAGACCAATTTGCAACGCGCCGAGCAGCTGACCCTGCGCTACGGCGTGACCGGTGTCCCGACCTTCATCATCAACGGCAAGTATGTCACCGACGTCGGCATGGCCGGCGGAGCGGACAAGATCCTGCCGATGATCGACACGCTCGCCGCTCAGGAACACAAGCACTAGCCAGGCCGCGGCGGAACGCGGCCATGCTCACTCTGTACAGCGCCGGACCGCAGGGGCTGCAGCATCTACACGCGGAGCCCATCGCCGCTGGCCTCGACAGCAAAATCACCTGGATCGATCTTCTGGAGCCGACAGCCGAGGAAGAAAAGGCGGTCGAAAACGCGCTGCAGATCGACGTGCCGACGCGCGAGGAGATGAGCGAGCTGGAAGCCTCCGCGCGTCTGTACGAGGAGAATGACTGCCTGTTCATGACGGCAACGCTGGTCACCAAACTCGACACCGACACGCCGCAGAATTCGCAGGTGACCTTCATCCTCAGCAAGGATCGCCTGGTCACCAATCGCTACGCCGACCCGGTGCCGTTCCGCCGCTTCATCGCTTACGCCGAAACGCACCCAGCAACCTGCGCCTCACCGGCAACGCTGCTCACCGGACTGCTCGAATCCATCGTGGACCGTCTGGCAGAGTCGCTGGAAAAAATCGGCATCAATCTGGACGGCGTTTCCACCGACATTTTCACGCCGCAGATGCGCCGGAGCGCAGGCCGTCGCAATGCCGGCCGCCGCGACTTCAACAAAATCCTGGATCGCGTCGGCTCCAGCGGCGATGTCATTTCCAAGGCCCGCGAAAGCCTCGTCAGCCTCGGCAGGTTGCTGGCGTTTCTGCAGCAATCGACGGTGGTCACCCTGCCGCAGGAACAGCGCAATCGCTGCCGCACCATTTCACGCGACGTCTTGTCGTTGAGCGATCACGCCTCTTTTCTTGCCAACAAGGTCACCTTCCTGCTCGATGCCACGCTCGGCATGATCAATATCGAGCAGAACAATATCTTGAAGATCTTTTCGGTGGTGACCGTGTTCCTGCTCCCGCCATCGCTCATCGCAGGCATTTTCGGCATGAATTTTCACATGATGCCGCTGCTGCAGCAGCCGGAAGGATTTTGGATCACCGGCGGGCTGATGCTGGCGTCCATGCTGGTGCCGTATTTTTATTTCCGGCACCGGGGTTGGTTGTAGTTCTAGCCAGTAAACCGGCTCTCCGCAAATTGAATCGTATCGAATCGCGGCACCGCCGCCTCGCCTTCCTTCTTCTGCGCTCGAATCGCATTGACCATTTCCAACGCCGTCTGCGTGCAGGGCGGCAGAGCAGACGTGCTGGGGCGCAACGGCGTGACGCGATCGCCCCAGCGCAACAGATGGGCGGACATGGTCAGACCGCCGCCGAAGGCCGGCATCAGCACCAGGCTGCCGGGCTTCACCCGTCCTTCCTCCACGGCCTCGACCAGCGCGACCGGCGTCGTGGCGGCGCTCATGTTGCCGTACTTGTGAATGTTCAGGAACACCTTGTCCATGGTCGCGCCGGCGCGCTTCGCCACCGACTCAATGATGCGCAGGTTGGCCTGATGCGGAACGATCAATTCGATGTCCTGCATCGTGACGCCGGCGCGCTGCATGACATCCAGGCTTGCCTCGCCCATGCCCTGCACGGCTTTTCGGAAGATCTCCTGTCCGTCGAAATCCCAGCGCGTCTGTCCGTATTGCACGCCTAGATTGGCGTACACCGTCCCCATGCCCTGAACCCGCAGGATCTGACGCGAGCCCGCGTAACACTGCAGCTTTTCAGCGATCACGCCGGATTCGATGTCGCTGCCCTTCAGCACCACCGCCGCCGCGCCGTCGCCGAACAACACGGCGACATTGCGGTTGTCCCAATCCATGTAGCGCGAGATCAATTCCACGCCGATGACCACCGCGTTGCGCGCAATGCCGGTCTTGATCATCGACGTCGCCACCGAGAGTCCGTACATGAAACTGGTGCACGCGGTATTCACGTCGAAAGAGGCGGCGCGCGTGGCGCCGATGCGTTGCTGCACGGCGGAGGCGCTGTTGGGCACCAACTCATCGTTGCTGCAGCTGCCGTACACGATCAGATCGATGTCCTCACCGCTCATTCCCGCGCAATCCAGCGCGCGCTGCGTGGCGGTGATGGCCAGTTCTATCCCCGGCACATGCGATACGCGCCGCTCTTTCATGCCGGTGCGCGAGGTGATCCACGCATCGTCAGTCAGCAAAAAAGTGGACAGGTCCTGATTGGTGAGAATCGCCGGCGGCAGACATTTTCCCCAGCCGACGATGGCAGCATGATTCACGGCATTCCCCCTGACAGGTCGTAGTTTTCAGCATTGTCGCTAAAATCGACCTTCATGGGCAGGGGCAACACCCGCCAATCGCCGTGTCAGTGAGCTCGGGTGCTGCACAGCACCCGGCCTCACCGACATTTCCTCGCCAAACATCCTCAGCCGGCGCTGCGATGCCCCGACTGCACGTGCAGGGTGGACAGTTCAGGCCGGCGGACGCCCTCGACGGCACGGGCAAGCGCGCTTTCATAGCAAAGCCGCGCCGGCACCACACGCGCCAGCTCCCGGACATCGACGTCCGGACAGACATGGCGCGCGGCGGTCTTCAAACGCGCATACAAGGTCTGCACACCGTGGGTGCTGGCCAGGTCAGTTTGCGAATAGACTACCGATACCGAGGGTCCGGCCGCGGCGCGTGCGTCGGCCTGCGCCACGTTTGCCGACAGGGCAATGGCCGCGAGGGAACCCAGCAGCCAAACACGGGATTTGTTGTTGTACATGAAGGTCTCCTTGAAAGTCAGTTGGTGAAAAAATGTGGTCAGTGAGGAGTTCGATGCAAACCGCGTCGAAAGCGTTTGAATTCGCCCGCGTGCTTTTTTAAACCATGCATAAGGATCGCTAAAGTGTCCGCGTTTGACCGACTACCGCTGAATTCATTACGCGTGTTCGAAGCGGTGGCGACTGCGCTGAGTTTTTCCGAGGCCGCGGAAGCCTTGAGCGTGACGCCGGCCGCGGTCAGCATGCAGATCAAGTCGCTGGAGGACTATCTGCAAGTCGCTCTGTTCCGTCGCAATGCGCGCTCCATCGAACTCACTGCCGAAGGCGAGGCGTTACTGCCGAGCGTACGCATCGCGTTGGACGAATTGCGTCGCGCCGTACAACGGCTGAAAGCCGATCGCAGTGCCGGGCCCTTGAACGTGTCGATGCTCGCGTCCTTTCTGCAACGCTGGTTCGTCGCACGATTGCCGGGATTTTCGAAGGCCTGTCCGGATATCGACCTGCGCATTCACACCGGCAGCGAACTGGTGGATTTCACGACATCGGATTTTCATGTTGCGATCCGCTACGGCAAGGGAGTGTGGCCCGGATTGAATTCGGCAAAGTTATTCGACGATTGGCTGCTCCCGGTGGCAAGCCCTGCGCTGTTGCGCAAGCTGGGCCCGGTGGAATGCGCAAAAGATCTGTCGCGTTACACGCTGTTGCATTCGGACAGCGAGCCGTGGGCGCTGTGGACGCAGCAGGGGGCAGCGGAGCATATCGAGCGTGGCGTAGCGCTCGACGATTCGGCCGCCATCTTGAGCGCCGCCGAACATGGCCAGGGACTCGCATTGGCGCGCTGGAGTCTGGTGGCGCGCGATATCGAAACCGGACGACTGGTCACGGTGAGTCGAAAGTGGGTTCCGCATACGCGCGGCTATTTCTTTGTCTGCCCGGAAAATTATCTGCCGCTGCCCAAGGTCAGCGCTTTCCGCGACTGGCTTCTGGGCGAAGCCAGAACCTTCGCGTCGCCGCAGGCCACTCTGGGCGCCGGCGGCTGATTTCCCGCCACTGTGACGCAAGTCCCAGTTCCGCCGGATACCCTCTTGGAGTACCGCCGGTGTCAACCGCAAAGCCGGGACCGCGTTCTCATCAACATGGATGCGTATGAGGGTAATTTGCCCCTCGCGCAATGAGAGCGGTCATCAACATCAGCCCCACGGGAGCTTCGTCAAATGAACAATGCAGTCAAGATTGGTTTGATCATCGGTGTCTTCTCCTCTGCCACGGCGTTTGCCACCGACGGCGCGGGCACGGTGCAGCGCGACGTGAATCAGCAGGAGCGCATCGAGGCCGGCCTGAAAAGCGGCGAACTCAATACACGTGAAGCTGCGCGTCTGGAACGTCAGGAATCAGTCGTTGATCACATGCAGGCGAAGGCACTGAAAGACGGCGAGGTGTCACCGGCAGAGCGCGCCAAACTTAGCGTCGCGCAAGGCAAAGTGAGTCGTGACATTTACCGTGAGAAGCACGACGTGCAGACCGGCAATCCGACCTCCGCCTCTTCATTGCGGATGCAGGCCGACGTGCAGCGCAATGCGAATCAGGAAGCACGCATCAGTCAGGGCCTGCAGTCCGGCAGTCTGAATGCGCAGGAAGCCGCGAGACTGGAGCGTGGCCAAGCACATGTCGACCGCAAGGAAGCCCGTGCCGGCGCCGACGGTCATGTGGGTGGAATCGAGCAGCGCAGCATTCAGCGCACCGACAACCGCCAGAGCCGCAAGATCTTCCGCAAGAAGCACAACTGATCGGCACACACGCGGTTGTTCGCGACAAAGCTCCCGCCCGGTGGCGGGAGCTTTTTTTTGCGCGTCCATCTACACTCGATGCGATGCAACCCAGAACGATTGTGATTGCGGGCGGAGCCGGCGGCATGGGCCGCGCGATTGCCACAACGCTGGGCGCCGCCGGCGATCAAATCGCGCTCGCCGATCTACCCGGGGAGGCGCTGGATGACGCCGTGGCAGCGGTTCGCGGCGCCGGCGCCAACGTCCGTGGCTTCGGCATCGACCTGCGGGATACAAACCGATGTGCGGAGTTGATCCGCGAGGTCATCGGCTGGAGCGGTGGGATCGATGTGCTGATCAACGCGGCCGGCGTCTGGCTGGAGGGATCGTCGCAGGAAGTCACCCCGGAGCAATGGGACCGCGTGCTCGACGTGAATCTCAAAGGCGCGTTCTTTTTGATCCGCAGCGCGATAGCGCCGCTCATTGCACGCCAAGGCACCATCATCAACATCGCCTCGGATGCAGGTCTCGTGGGCAACAACGGCGCTGCCGTGTATTGCGCCTCCAAGGGCGGCCTGGTGCTGTTGACCAAAGCGTTGGCGTTGGAGCTTGCACCACAAGGCGTACGCGTCAATGTCATCTGCCCCGGCGATGTCGCAACGCCGATGATCGAGTTTCAGGCGGCGCGTTACGGCAATGGCGATCCGGAAGGCTATAAGCGCCGTCTGCTCGCAAACTATCCGCAGGGAGACAACGCGCGCTTCATTCGCCCGCAGGAGATCGCCCGGCTGGTGCAGTACTTGTGCGAACCCGCGGCGGCGCCGATCACCGGCGCAACGCTGTCCATCGATTTCGGCATTACGGCTGGTTACTGAGACACGCGCTGCATGCCACCCTCAACACCATTCGCGTTAATCACCGGGGCCGGTGCGCCCGACGGCATTGGCTTCGCGTGCGCGCGACGACTTGGGAGGGACGGCATGCGCATCGCCATCGCCTCCACGACGGCGCGCATTGTCGATCGCGTGGCGGAGCTGCGAGCGTTGGGCATCGACGCAGACGGTCATGTCGCGGACCTCACCGATCCTGCGGCGGTCGATTGTCTGTGCGCTGCGGTGGGCGCGGTGGACGTGTTGGTCAACAATGCCGGCATGGGCTCCTTGCACGAACCCGCGCAACAAATTTCGTTGGTGTCGATGTCAGAATCGCAATGGCAGCGCGGCATCGAGCTGAGTTTGAACACGGCGTTTCGCGTCACGCGCGCATTCCTGCCGGCGATGCTCGCGAAGCAATATGGACGGATCATCAACATGGCCTCGGTCACCGGGCCCTACGTCTCCAATCCCGGCGAGTCGGTGTACTCGGCGGCCAAGGCCGGCATGGTCGGCTTGACGCACGCGCTCGCTCTGGAAGTGGCGCGCGCCGGCATCACAGTCAACGCCATCGCGCCCGGTTGGATTCTGACCGGCGCATCGACACCCGAGGAACGCGCCGCGGCACTCAACACGCCACCGGGGCGCGCCGGTCATCCCGACGAAGTCGCAGCGGCTGTGGCGTTTCTTGCGTCGGCCAGCGCGAGCTATATCAACGGCACCGTGCTGGTGGTGGACGGCGGCAATATTTTGCAGGAGCGAAAAATATGAGCGGGGCAATCACCAGGGTGAGGCATCACCGATGACAATAGTCGTCGCCGGCGAAGTGGATCTGCCTGCCGAAAGTCGCGAGGCGGCGCTGCTTGGCGCCAAATCATGGATCGACGCGGCGTTGGCGGAACGAGGCTGTCGACATTATGCGTGGGGCGCCGACCCGCACAACCTAAAACGCGTGCACGTGTTCGAGGAATGGGATTGCGCGGAGGATCTGGCGGCGCACCTGCGCGGGCCCGCTTATTTGGGAATGCTCTGCCATCTGTCCTCGTTCACAATTCTCGGTGCGGATACGCGCAAGTATCGGGTGAACTTGGTGGAGCCGGTGTACGGAGCGGATGGGGTTCCGACTGCGGAGTTCACCAACAACTGATACGTGAAGCGTGCCAGGCGAGTGTTCCGGGCACGCGCACCTTGACCGAATGATTCAGACAGACTAGAATTCTGACTAGTTTGCCAATGATGGACACGCACCCATGAAAAGCTGGCCAGTACAGGACGCCAAAGCGCGCTTCAGTGAGTTTTTGCAGGCAAGCCTGACGCACGGTCCGCAGATTGTAACGATGCGAGGGACCGAGGCGGCTGTGCTCGTGCCTGTGGAGGAATGGCGCCGGCTCAACGCACGCGCACGCGCGAGTCTTAAGGACTTACTCCTGGCGCAGGAATCACGAGTTGACATTGAGATTCCGAAGCGCGGGAAGTTGCATCGCCGGGCACCTGGCAAAGACGGATGATGCCTTATCTGCTGGATACCAATGTGGTTTCCGAGTTGCGGAAGCGTAAACCGCACGGTGCAGTCTTGGCTTGGATTCAAAAGATTCCGGACGCCTCGCTGCACATATCTGCGGTTACGCTCGGGGAAATTCAGGCGGGCGTCGAATTGACCCGTGAAAACGATCCGGTCAAAGCCGGCGAAATAGAGCGGTGGTTGAATGAGCTTGAGAAGACTTCCAATGTTATCGATGTTGACGCTGCCGTTTTTCGTCGGTGGGCACAACTGATGCGTGGCCGCGCCGATCATCACCTTGAAGATGCACTGATCGCTGCTACCGCGCTGGTTCATGAGCTCACTGTCGCCACGCGCAATACCGCGGACTTCAAACCCTTTGGTGTGAAACTGATCAATCCGTTCGTTTGATGGGGGGGTTGGCGCGCCCGACTGGATTCGAACCAGTGACCCTTGCCTTCGGAGGGCAATACTCTATCCAGCTGAGCTACGGGCGCATTGCTTTGGGGGCAGGAATAGTACTCGTGATGTTCCCGTAGCGTCTACCGAAAGCAAATTTGCGCCGGAGGTATTATCCGCCTCGGAGGGCAATACTCTATCCACCCAAAGCTACGGGAAACCTGCTGTTTCCCTGCCGGGGCACCTGCGCCTATACTAGCGCGCTGTTTTTAATGGTTTTTAGCGAGCATTCGTGGCCAACAAACAAGACTCAGATACGCATTTCTTCAACTCTTTCAGCCTGGTGCTGGGTATTTTGGTCTTCATCGCCATCTGCATCTTTGCCTTAGCCCGCATCCTCGGCGGCGCAGCACAGGCACGCAATGTCGAACTCGAACCCCTGCACTTGAAAAAGGTGCAGGCCAACGTGGAACCGGTGGCACATGTCGCCATCGCCGGTCAGGACAGTACCGCGCTCGCCAAACTCGACGCTCCGACCGGTGCGCCTGCCGAGGAACTGCCTGCCAACGGCGAAGCGGCCTACCAGAAGATTTGCAAGACCTGCCATGAGGCCGGCATTGCCGGCGCCCCGAAAGTGGGCGATCACGCCGCTTGGGGACCGCGAATCGCGCAGGGCAAGGAAACCCTTTACACGCACGCCATCGGCGGCTACCAGGGGGGCAAAGGTCTGATGCCCGCCAAGGGCGGCACGACTTGGCCCGACGACCTGATTCGCGCCGCCGTCGATCACATGGTGTCGCTGAACAGGTAGTTTCAATTTTCCACCTGCGCCCGATCCAGGGCGCGCAACGCAATCGCCTCCGACACATGCGCGGTGCCGATGCGCTCGGCGGCGACCGAGGCGATGGCAGCGACCTGCAATGCCTGCGCCACAAGAATCCCCAAGGCGATGGGCAGATCGAATCGCCCACCTTCTTTGGGCAGATCGGCCGGCGCGAGATTGACGGTGATCCGGCCATCGGGAAACTTGAAGCCGCTGTTGAGAATGGTGGAGCGAACGCGCTCCTTGCTCTCACGCACCACCGTTTCAGGAAGTCCGACGATGATGAAGGCAGGCAGACCGGCGCCGAGATGCACCTCGACCCGAACCTGCGGCGCTGCGAGTCCTGCCGGCGCACGGCTCAACACCGTGCTGAGCGAACGCTCCTTCTTTTCTTCCGCATCACCTTCCATGGTGAATTCAACTCGGAAGGTCAGCTCTTGGTTTCGAGTTCCTTCAATCGAGCTTCAAGCGTCGCGAGCCTCGACTGCGTGCGTTCCAGCAACGCCGCCTGCACGTCAAACTCCTGCCGGCTGACCAGATCCAGTTTGCTGAGTTGGGATTGCAGCACGGCCTTGAAGTTGCCTTCCATCTCCCGGCCGAAAGTCCGCACGGATTCAGGCACGGACTCCGCCAGTCGCCTGGACAGATCATCGAGTCGAAGGTCATCGAAAAAGGTCATACGCCGCTCCTAAAAAGCCGCCCCGCGATAATGCACCGCATTAAGCCAGTCGCGCCAGATCAGTGCGCCTGGATAAATGCGACGAGCGTAAGAGGTTGATTCATATAAGCACCGCCACTGGCACAGAAGCTGCAATAACGAATAGCAAGAGTAGCTGAGCGCGCATCCAAAGGGGTGCTCTGTAAGGGGTGCAAACAAGGACAAATGCATGAAACTGATTACCGCTGTGATCAAGCCTTTCAAATTAGATGAGGTGCGGCAGGCGGTGGCAGATATCGGCATTCAAGGCGTGACGGTGACCGAGGTTCACGGATTCGGACGTCAGCGCGGACACTCAGAATTTTATCGGGGCGCAGAATACGTAATCGATTCCCTGCCCAAGGCGAAGGTTGAACTGGCAGTGGACGATTCGATCGCAGAGCAGGTGATGGAAGCGGTGTGCAACGTGGCACGAACGGGAAAGATCGGCGACGGCAAGGTCTGGATTCTCGACCTCGAGCAAGCACTTCGCGTTCGCACCGGCGAAACGGGGTCTGAGGCCATATGAATTGATCGACTTGGGGTCCGCCCATGGCCGACCCCAAGTCAACGAAGGAATTGACGTTTTTGGAGCATCTCGCGCCGGCAAGCCAGCCAACTCCCCCGTCGGTGCGATATCCCGGCGGCGCGGTCTAAACAACCCGCGCCGTTTTTTACTCATCGCGCGCCCGGCGCAAGACGCGCTGTTGTATACAACAATATTGTCATATTTGCTATGCTGCACGGCAGCATCTACAACGACCCCCTTGCTTCCCGCCCGCTGTTAGACTTCGAAGACGCTATCCACCGCCCTTTGTCAGGAGTTTGTGCGCATGAAAATGGTCGTTGCCATCATCAAACCGTTCAAACTCGATGATGTGCGCTCCGCCCTGGCGGAAGTGGGCATTCAGGGCATTACCGTGACCGAGGTCAAAGGATTCGGCCGGCAAAAAGGCCACACTGAGCTTTACCGTGGTGCCGAATACGTGGTCGACTTCCTGCCCAAAGTGAAACTCGAACTGGCAGTGGACGACGAGCAGGTGGATCGAGTCGTCGAGGCCATCACGGAGGCGGCGCGAACCAGCAAGATCGGGGATGGCAAAATCTTCGTTCTGGATCTGGGACAAACGGTGCGCATCCGCACCGGGGAGTCTGGCTCGAGCGCCTTGTAAATTTATTTTGTAAGGGTCGCCCGTATGAAACGCGTTGTGTTGTGTGCAGCTTTGCTAGCCTTTTCAGGCCTGTCCTACGCCGCTGTGTACAAGTGGGTGGATGTCCAAGGCAAGACGCAATATGGCGATCGCCCGCCTGACGGCGTGAAGGCCGAACTCGTGGAAGGCCTCGGCATCCGCACTCCTTCAAGCTACAACACACGGTCGAGCGCCCCGACCCGAACTGCCGGTACGTCGTCCACGCCGGGCACCGAACAGACGCCGGCCAAACCTGACACCAAGAAAACCGTTGAACAGGATGTCGCCGCCGCGCGCGCCAAACAATGTAGTGATGCGCAGGAACGCTATCGCAAACTGATCGAAGGACGCCGCATCTACCGCCCCGGCAAAGAAGGCGAGCGCGAATATCTCTCCTCCGAGGAAATCGATTCGGCACGCCTGAATGCCAAGAGCGACATCGACGCCATCTGCAACAGCTCCACCTAGGCCGCAGGCTGCATGCAAATCGGCATGATCGGTCTGGGCGCCATGGGAATGCACATGGCGCGCAATCTGCATCGCGGCGGCGAACTCGCCGGCGTCTGGAACAGAACCGCCCATAAAGCGCAGTCGCTGGCAGACGAACTGCACATCAAAGCCTTCGACTCGCCCGCGGACCTTGCACGTCACTGCGATGCAATCGTCATCTGCGTATCGGCCGACGGCGATTTGCACGCGGTTGTCAGCGCCCTGCTGCCGGCCTTGCAAAAGGACGCCTTGATCATCGACTGCTCCACGGTGAGCGCCGATACCGCGCGAGCCATGCAGACGGCGTTGGCCGCACGCGGCGCCGCATTTCTGGATTGCCCGGTGAGCGGCGGCGTAGAAGGCGCGCGTCTTGCAACACTCGCCATCATGGTCGGCGGAGATGCCGGCGCGTTTCAACGCGCCACGCCGCTGCTGAATCTGATGGGTCGTACGATCACCCACTTCGGGAACTGCGGCGCGGGTCAGGCGGCGAAGGCCACCAATCAAATCATGTGCGCGGGCATCATCCAAGTGGTCGCCGAAGCGATGGCATTCGCCAAGGCAGAAGGACTGCCGCTGGATGCGCTGATCGACACATTGGGCAAGGGTGCAGGCTCGAGCTGGTACTTCGTCAATCGCGCGCCGTTCATGGCCAAACAATCCTACCCCGCGGGCTTTCGTGTGCGGCTGCACGACAAGGATCTGCGCATCTGCCGCCGAATGGCGGCGCAAAAAGGCGCGACGCTGCCGTCGGTGGAGTCCACCTTGGCGCTGTACGAAAAGCTGATCGCTCAAGGCTTCGGCGATGAGGATATATCGGCTGTTTTTCGCCTGACTTCCTCATTGTTCGCGAACTCTCGCAACGCGTAGCAGCGCACCCGTGAGTGGCACGAAGCAGTCCGCGCCCGTCGAGACCGAATTTTATCTGCCGGATTTCTGCGCCAGCCGCGCCGCATTCGTCATCGTCATCATCGTTGCGCTGCTGGCGTTGATCTTGAGCCTGGCGCATTCACAGCAGGCCAGCGGTTTTTGGCTCGACTTCGGCGCCACCGGTTTGTTCCTGCTGTGGGTCGGACTCGCCAGCGCCGGGCTGCTGTGCTGGAGCCGGCCGCGGCTTGCACGCCTGCCGGAGTTGCAGGCCTCGGTCATCGCATTGCTCATCCCGGTCCTCGTCACCACCATCGTTTGTGAAGCGGCATTGCGGATCGGTCAGCCGGGCGGGTTTGGCACCGGCACGGGAATTCTGAATCTGTTCCCCAAAGAGCGCGGTCCGTTCATGCTGCGCTCCGCGGTGATCGCCTTCGTGGTCACCGCGCTGGCACTGCGTTATTTCTACGTCACACACCAATGGCGCCGCAATGTGCAGATGGAAGCGCGCTGGCGCATCGATGCATTGCAGGCGCGCATCCGACCGCACTTTCTCTTCAACAGCATGAACACCATCGCCGCGCTGACACGCAGCGACCCGGCACGCGCCGAAGAAGCCGTCGAGGATCTGGCCGATCTGTTTCGCGCCTCCTTGAGTGAGACGCGGCAGCAGATCAGCCTGAAGGAAGAACTGGAGGTCGCCCGCATCTATCAGCGAATCGAGCAACTGCGTCTGGGTGACCGGCTGAAAGTGCAATGGCTGGTCAGCGATCTACCGATGCGCTCACAGGTGCCGAGCCTGTTGATACAACCGCTGTTGGAAAATGCGATCTATCACGGCATCGAACCGCTCCCGGCCGGTGGCACGGTGCGGATTCACGGCACGATGGACGGCCAGGTGATCGAGTTGTCGATTCAAAATCCGCTTGCACCTCAAACCACCGCGCGCGCGCGCAGCGGCAATCAGATTGCCCTCGACAATGTACGGCAGCGATTGCAACTTGCATTCGGACCGCTCGCCTCGCTACGCATCCAGCAATCGGCGGAGGCGTTCGAGGTGATCCTGCGCTTTCCCTCGATTGCAGCGACGGCAGCGGCGTTGCCATGAAAGTTCTCATCGTCGACGATGAGGCGCCGGCGCGAGAACGATTGACCCGGTTGTGCGAGGAAATCACCGACGTGCAGGTCCTCGGTGAGGCGCACGACGGTGTGGCGGCAGTGGAGATGGCGCAACGATTGAACGTGGATGTCATTCTGCTCGACATCCGCATGCCGGCCATGGATGGGATCGAAGTCGCGCGACATCTCGCGTCAATGCCTGAACCGCCGGCGGTCATCTTCGTCACGGCTTTCGATCAATACGCGCTCGAGGCATTCGACGCACACGCGGTGGGCTATCTGCTGAAGCCGATCCGGCGCGAGAAATTGCAGGATGCGCTGCAGTCGGCGCAACGTTTGACACGGCCGCAGCTCGGTGAGCTGGCCGGCAAGTCGCAACTCGCAGGTCCTCGCAAGCAGATTGCAGTCCGTGTGCGTGACCGGATCAAACTCATTCCGGTGCCGGAGATTCTGTATTTCCTGGCCGATCAAAAGTACGTGACCGTCAAGCACCAGCACGGAGAAGATCTGATCGAAGAGGCGCTCAAGGCGCTGGAGGATGAGTTCGCATCGGAGTTCGTGCGAGTGCATCGCAACGCACTGGTGGCGTTGCGCGCGATTGATTCCGTACATCGCACGCAGGACGGCCAGCTCGAAGTATTGATCAAGAATTCCCCGGAAAAACTCACCGTCAGCCGGCGCCTCGCGGCCGAGTTGCTGAGGAAATTGCGCGGCTAATCAGGTAATCTCGCCCGATGGAAAAACGCAAATTGGGCACCCGCGGACTGACCGTGTCGGCACTCGGCTTAGGCACGATGGGCATGACCGCCAATCCAGGGTCGCCGGGCATGTACGGCCCCAGCGATGAAACCGAATCCATCGCCACCATTCACCGCGCGCTGGATCTGGGCATCGATTTTTTCGACACCGCCGAAGTCTATGGTCCGTACGGCAATGAGGAATTGCTGGGCAAGGCATTGCGCGGCAAACGCGATCGCGCTGTCATCGCCACCAAGTTCGGCTTCCGGATTGGCGCCGACGGAGCAATTTCCGGCGTCAACAGTTCTCCGGCCCATGTACGCAGCGTGCTCGACGCCTCGCTAAAGCGACTCGGCGTGGACCATATTGACCTGTGGTATCAACACCGCCTCGACCGGTCGGTGCCCATCGAAGACACCGTCGGCGTCATGCGCGATGCGGTCAAGAGCGGCAAGGTGCGCTACTTGGGATTGTCGGAAGTGGGCGTGAAAACGCTGGAGCGGGCGCATGCCGTGCATCCGATCAGCGCTGTGCAAAGCGAATACTCGCTGTGGGAACGCAACCTCGAAAACGACGTGCTTGCAGCCGCCCGGCGTTTGGGCGTGGGCATCGTGCCGTTCAGTCCGCTGGGACGCGGATTCCTGACGGGCAAGGTGCAACGCGCGGAAGAACTCCCAGAAGGGGATTACCGCCGTACCGATCCGCGGTATCAGGGCGCGAATTTCGACGCCAATCGGCGCATCGTCGACGCAGTCGCCCGCGTCGCGCAACGCCAGGGCATCACCGGTGGACAAGTGGCGCTTGCCTGGCTGTTGCATCAAGGCCCGGATATCGTGCCCATTCCGGGGACCAAGCGTCGCAGTTATCTGGAGGAAAACGCCGGCGCCGCCGCTGTCAAACTGTCCCCGCAGGATCTGCAGGTCCTCGACGCGGCAGCGCCGAACGGCGGCACTGCCGGTCCGCGCTACGCCGAAAAAATGATGGCAACGGTGGATCGCTAAGACCATGACCGATCAACTCAAGATTGCCACGCGCAAGAGCAAGCTGGCGCTGTGGCAGGCCGAACACGTGGCGGATCAATTGCGCCGCGCACATCCGGACCTGCAGGTGGTGCTGGTGCCGATGACCACCCAGGGCGATCGCATCCAGGACCGCAGCCTCGCCGCCATCGGCGGCAAAGGGCTGTTCATCAAAGAACTGGAAGTGGCGATGCAGGAACATCGCGCCGACATTGCCGTGCATTCAATGAAAGACGTGCCGGCGGATCTGCCGCCCGGCATGGCGCTCGGCGCCATCCTGCCTCGAGCGGATACGCGCGACGCGCTGATCTCCAACCACTACCCGTCGGTCGATGCGCTGCCAGCCAATGCGAGCGTCGGCACCTCCAGCCTGCGGCGTCAGGCGCAATTGCTGGCGCGCCGCGGCGATCTGCGCATCGAGCCATTGCGCGGCAACGTCGACACCCGACTGCGCCGATTGGATGAGGGCGACCTGCATGCCATCGTGCTGGCCAGCGCCGGGTTGATCCGCCTGGGCTGGGAAGCGCGCATCACCGAACGTGTGCCGGCGAGCGTCTGCCTGCCCGCCGTGGGCCAGGGCGCCATCGGCATCGAATGCCGCGCCGGCGATGCAGCAGTCCTGACTCGATTGCGCGTGCTCGAACATCCGGCGACCCGCACGGCGCTGAACGCGGAGCGGGCATTTTCACTACGGCTCGGCGGAAACTGCCAGTCGCCGATCGCGGCGCTGGCCACCCTTGACGGCGGCGTGCTCACGCTCGAGGGACTGGTGGCTGAACCCAACGGGTCGCACATCTGGCGAGATGCCATTCAAGGCGATCCGCACCAGGCCGAGGCACTCGGCGCACAGCTTGCGGAGCGCATCTTGAATGCCGGCGCACACGACCTGCTCAAACGTCTGAGCGCCTGACGCGGGCGCGACGCGCGTGCAACCCCTTCCGCTTGCAGGCATCGGCGTGCTGGTGACGCGGCCGGAGCAACAGGCGGGCACTTTGTGCCGTCTGCTTGGAGCCCAGGGCGCCGTGGCGCATCGTCTGCCCGGTTTGAGCATCGTCGAACATCCGCAGCGCCGCGATTTGCTGGCGCGCCTCAAGGCACTGCCCGCGTTCGACCTCATCATCTTCATCAGCGCCAACGCCGTGCGCCATGGCGTGGAAATCCTCGCGCAGCGACGCGACCTGGCCATCGCCGCAGTGGGGCCGGCCACCGCCCGCGCGCTGAATCAGGCCGGCTTCCGTGTCAGTGTCGCCGCCAGCGAAGGCTTTGATTCCGAGCATCTGCTCGACCATCCGCAACTGGCCTCGCTGCAGGGACAGCGGGTGCTGCTGGTTAAAGGCACCGGCGGCCGTGAACTTCTGGAGCAGCAACTCGCGCAACGCGGCGCAAAGGTGGAGACGGCCGCCGTTTATGAGCGGCGGCTTGCAACCCCCGCCCCCGGCAAGCTGCTGGAGCTGGAGCGACGATTCGCAACCGGCGAAATCCAGTTGATCACCGCCACGAGTCTGGAGATCGCCCGCCATCTGTTTGCCCTGGCGACGGGCGCGCTGCACGAGCACTTCCAACAGGCGCAATGGGTGGCACCCAGTGCGCGGGTGGCGCAGGGCATTGCTGAACTCGGCGTGCAGCAACCCGTGATCCAGGCATCTTCCGCCGAAGATCAGGAATTGCTCAACGCCGTGTTGCGCTGGCGCTCGACGCTGTCCGGCGCGTAATCAAACGAATCGAAGAACAGCCGTTCCGGCACCGCGCCCGCTGCGGCAAACCCAGTGCGGACTGCGGCAATCATCGCCGGCGGTCCAGCCGCGTAAATATCGTAGCTCGCCAGCTCCGCAACGCCGCGCAGCACGGCCTCGTGCACCAGACCGCGCTCGCCGGTCCACTGCGGCGAACCCGTCGAGAGCACGGGGTTATAGCGCAGCAGCGCCGGATGCGCCAGCGCCAGCGCGAGGATCTGCGCATGCGCATACAAGTCCTGCTCGGTCCGGCAACCCCAATACAAGGTCATCGAGCGCTGCGCCCCCGAGTCGAGCACATGCCGGATGAGGCTATTGAGCGGCGCAAACCCCGTGCCGCCACCGACCAGCAGCATCGGGGCCGCGGTTTTGCGATACACGAATTGGCCGAGAGGACCTTCGATGCTCAGCAGTCTCCGATTCTCTGGGTTCGCAAACAGCGTGGTGGTGAGCTCGCCGCCCGGCACGAGGCGCACATGCAGCTCCAGAAGATGCGAGCCCTGCGGCGGCGAGGCAATTGAAAAACTGCGACGCCGCCCGCCCGACAGGAGCACGTCGATGTATTGCCCGGCTTGAAAGGAGAATTCCTCGGCCGCCGGCAGACGCAAGAAAACACCCATTACATCCTGACACAGCAGTTCACAGCGCTCGATCCGGCAGGGCAAACGCTTGACGTTAAGTTCGCCGGCGGGTGCAACCGTCTGGATGTCGACCTCGACGTCGGTCAGCGCGCGCGCCTGACACAACAAAACGAAGCGATCGGCGATCTGCGCACTCGAGATACCGAGCGGAGGGCCGTTGGGATAGTGCGTACGCCCATGCAGAAGCTGCGCAACACAAGAGCCGCAATTGCCGCCCTTGCAGCTATGCGGCAGATTCAGTCCGGCGCCGATGGCGGCGTCGAGCAGCGATTGACCCGGTCGGACTTCGAACTCACGCCCCGTGTTGCGGATTTGAACTCGCAACCGGCGCCACTTATGCGCTCGGCTGGCTGCGCTTGCTGCCCAGCCATTCGCCGATCGGTTTCCATTGCTTCCAGTCCGGCCAGGCCAGGTACTCCGGCAGTTCCAGCACGCCCATGCCGCGCGAATAGGCACGCACATAGTTTTGCGCCTCACGCAGCGCACCGAGATACGGCACCTTGAGCTTTTTCAGATACTCGTCCAATTCTTCGTAGATCAGCGTGTATTCACGCACGCGGTTGGCGATGACCGCCAAACGGGCCTGCTTGCGTGACACCTTGCCGATTTCCAGCAACTCGGCCATGAAATGGTTGCAGGCCTTCATGTCGATGCTGGAAGGCAGCACTGGTACGAGGATGGTTTCAGCACGCCGCACCAGTTCATTGAGTTCGGTGCCGTGGACGCGCGCCGGCGCGTCGATGACCAGCACGTCGGTATTACGCGGCACACTGCGCAGTCCTTCATCGAAAGCGGCGACGCCGGTGATGGCCGGCAGATCTGCGGGTCGCTGCGCCAGCCAGTCCAGGCTCGAACGCTGCGGGTCGTAATCGGCAATGCAGACCTGCTGCCCGTCATGCGCGAAGTACACCGCGACATTCGTGGCCAGAGTGCTCTTGCCACACCCACCTTTCGCATTGAGGACCATCACATGACGCATACAGCCATCCCCCTATTTTGGTTTGGTGTAAGGTAAACACTCATGGGTAACTTCCGCAACCCCTCGCGCGTGGAGATCGATGCGTTTTTGCGTCGTATTCGCACCATCGCGGTCGTCGGCATATCGGCAAACTCTTCGCGGCCCAGCCACGGCGTCGCACGTTCATTGCAGCGTTTCGGCTACACCCTCGTGCCGGTCAATCCCGGCGTCGATGCGGTTCTCGGCGAAACCTGCTGGCCGACGCTGGATGCAGCCGTCGCGGGCTGCGGCGCGTCCATCGACCTGGTGGACGTGTTTCGTCTGCCGCAATTCGTCCCCGAGATCCTCAACGACTGCATTCGCCTGCATTTGCCCGCGCTGTGGCTTCAAGACGGCGTCATCGACGAAGCATCTGCGGCGCGCGCGCAAGGTGCGGGGCTGTTCACGGTCATGGACCGGTGCATCTATCGCGACCGCGCCATGCTCGCTGCGGAATGAAGTCTGGGCTATGCTTGACACGATGCGGATCGAGTTCATGAAGATGCACGGGCTGGGCAACGACTTCATCGTCTTCGATGCCCCGGCAGCGTCCGCGCCGGCGTTGACCGCGCAGCAATTCAGCGCGTTGGCCGACCGGCACACCGGCATCGGCTTCGATCAGGCCCTGATGCTGGAACCCCCGCACGATTCCAAGACGCGCGCATACTACCGCATCTTCAACGCCGACGGATCCGAGGTCGAACAGTGCGGCAATGGCGTGCGCTGCCTGGCGTCGCTGCTGTACGAACGCGCCCCACAGGGCGGCCGCGAATTTCTGCTGGACAGCCCCGGCGGTCGCATCGAGGCCCGCGTGCGCGAGGACGGCCTGGTGTCGGTGGACATGGGAACACCGAATTTCGCGCCCGCATCGCTGCCCTTCAAGGCCTCGGGCGAAAGTTACCTGTACCCGCTGGCCGTCAACGGCAAGGAAATCGACATCGGCGCCGTCTCCATCGGCAATCCGCACGCGGTGCTGCAAGTGCCGGACATCGACGCCGCGCCGGTCGACAGGCTGGGGTCCGCGATCGAACATCATCCGCGCTTTGCCCGGCGCACCAACGTCGGCTTCATGCAGATTCTCGACCGCGGCCATATCCTCCTGCGCGTGCACGAGCGTGGCGTGGGTGAAACCCGCGCCTGCGGCACCGGCGCCTGCGCCGCCGTGGCGGTCGGCCGGCGTCACGGCCTGCTGGACGAAGAAGTGGAAGTGACATTGAAGGGCGGCAAGGTCTGGATTTCCTGGGCCGGCGACGCTCAGCACCTGTGGATGACCGGCCCGGTCGCGCGGGTTTTCGCAGGATCGGTCGACATCTGATGCATTCATTGAGGGAGAAACAACGATGAGCACGAGCCAAGCGCGGGGCCTGAGCACTGAAGCGCTCAATGACGGACGCGTCGCGGAATATCTGCAGGAATGTCCGGAGTTTTTCGAGCGTAACAGCCAATTGCTCGACAAATTGCGTCTGCCGCACGTTCGAGCCGGAGGCGCCACCGTCAGCCTGGTCGAACGACAGGTCGAAGTGTTGCGTGAACGCAATGTGGCGTTGGAACGCAAGCTCAAGGACCTCATCGAGGTGGGGCGCAGCAACGACCTGCTCGCCGATCGCATCCATCGGCTGTGTCAGCGCCTGATCCGCGCGCGCAGCATGGTCGACACCATTCAAGCCATCGAAATCTCGCTGCGCGAAGACTTCGAAGCCATGCACGCGGTCATGATCGTGTTCATGGACCCCTCGCCCGACCTGGAACGCGAAGGCGGCCGCTTCCTGCGCATCGTCGCGCGCGAGGAGGCCGAGATGAAGATGTTCGAATCGTTGTTCCAGTCCGGCAAGCCGCGCTGCGGCCAGATCCGCGATACGCAGCGTGACTACCTGTTCGGCAAGGACACAGTGGAAATCGGCTCCGCGGCGCTGACGCCGTTGGGCACGAAAGGCTCGTTGGGGATTCTGGCCATCGGCGCCAGCGACGCGCAACGCTTCACCCCCGGCATGAGCACCGATTTTCTCACCCGGGTCGGCGAAATCGTGAGCGTCGCGCTGCTGCGCTAGCGCCCAGGCCCTTCGTGAACGAGGCGCAGCGCGACTGGATCGATCTGTACCTTGCGCATCTGCGCCAGGAGCGACGCCTGAGCCCGCATACGTTGGTGGCGTACCAGCACGATCTGGTCACGCTCACGGCATTCTGCGAGCAGCGCCAGCTGAGCCAGTGGAATGCACTGGATCACGCGCATATCCGCGACTACGCCGCGCAGGAGCACCGCCGCGGCGCCAATCCGCGCACCGTTCAGCGCCGGCTGTCCGCGGTGCGCTCGTTTTTCGAGTACCTGCAACGTGAAAAGCTGGCGCTGAAAAATCCGGCGCAGGGCGTGCGTGCACCCAAAACTGCCAAGCGGTTGCCCACCACGCTGGATGCCGATCAGATGGCGCGGCTGCTTGAATTCCGCGTCAGCGATTCTCTGTCCAGCCGCGACAAGGCCATCATGGAATTGTTCTATTCCTCCGGGCTGCGGCTCGCAGAATTGGTGGCGCTGGATCTGCCGGACCTGGATCTGAAGGACGCGACCGTGCGGGTGATGGGCAAAGGCAGCAAGGAGCGCATCGTGCCGGTGGGACGGATGGCCATCGCGGCGGTGGGCCTCTGGCTCGGCGAGCGCTCCGCGCTGGTCAAGGGCGAGCACAGCGCATTGTTCGTGGCGCGCGGTGGTAAACGGCTGGGCGCGCGCTCCGTGCAAATGCGGGTGGAAGGCTGGGCCCGCAAACAAGGCCTCGAAGCCCGCGTTCATCCGCATATGTTTCGACATTCCTTCGCCTCCCATTTGCTGGAGTCGAGCCACGATCTGCGCGGCGTGCAGGAATTGCTCGGCCACTCGGATATCGGCACGACGCAAATCTACACACATCTGGATTTTCAACATTTGGCCAAGGTGTATGATTCCGCGCACCCCCGCGCAAAGCGGCGCCCGGCCTGAAAATCCGGCGCAAGGCTTGAAAGCGCACCTAAGAATCCCCATTGGTTCGATCGCATGACTCACGATCCGAAGCGCATTTACGGCACGACCATTCTCGCCGTCCGCCGTGCGGGCTGTGTCGCGGTTGGCGGCGACGGACAGGTCACCCTCGGCAACAGCGTCATGAAGTCCAATGCGCGCAAGGTGCGGCGACTGTTCGACGGCAAAGTATTGGCCGGGTTCGCCGGCAGCACCGCTGACGCCTTCACACTGTTCGAGCGCTTCGAAGGTAAATTGGAGAAATTCGGCAACCTGACGCGCGCCGCCATCGAGCTTGCCAAAGATTGGCGCACCGACCGCAGCCTGCGCCGGCTCGAAGCCCTGTTGTGCGTGGCCGATGCGCAAACCACCTATGTGATCTCCGGCACCGGCGATGTGATCGAACCCGAACACGACCTCATCGCCATCGGCTCCGGCGGCGGCTTCGCACAGGCGGCCGCCCTGGCGCTCATTCAAAGCTGCGAACTCTCCGCGCGCGAGATCGTCGAGCGCTCCTTGAACATCGCGGCGGACATCTGCATCTATACCAATCGCAACCTCACCATCGAAGAGCTTCGATGACCCCGCGCGAGATCGTCGAGGAACTCGACAAGCACATCGTCGGCCAGAAGGCTGCCAAGCGCGCCGTGGCCATCGCCTTGCGCAACCGCTGGCGGCGCCAGCAGGTACCGGAAGGCCTGCGCGCCGAAATCACGCCCAAGAACATTCTCATGATCGGGCCGACCGGCGTGGGCAAGACCGAGATCGCACGGCGGCTGGCGCGCCTGGCCAAGGCGCCCTTCATCAAGGTCGAGGCCACCAAGTTCACGGAAGTCGGCTACGTCGGGCGCGAGGTCGACTCCATCGTGCGCGACCTGGTCGATATCTCGGTCAAGATGACGCGCGAAGCGGAAATGGCCAAGGTGCGGCACCGCGCCGCCGAGCAGGCCGAAGAGCGCGTGCTGGATGCGTTGTTGCCGCGAGCACCTGCACAATCCGGAGCCGACGTGTCCACCCGCGACAGCGATACGCGGCAGCGATTCCGCAAGATGCTGCGCGAAGGACTGCTGGACGAGCGCGACATCGAAATCGACGTGCGCGCCGTGTCGGCGGGCGTGGAGATCATGGCCCCACCCGGCATGGAGGAGATGACGCAGCAACTGCAAAGCATGTTCCAGAACATCGGCGCCTCGCGCTCGCACACGCGCAAACTCAAGATCAAGGAAGCCATGAAGCTGCTGGTCGACGAAGAAGCGGCGAAAATGATCAACGAAGAGGACCTGAAGCTTCGGGCTGTGGAAAACGCCGAGCAGAACGGCATCGTCTTCATCGACGAGATCGACAAGATCGCGCGCCGTCAGGAAACCACCGGCGCGGACGTGTCGCGTGAAGGCGTGCAGCGCGATCTGCTGCCGCTGGTCGAAGGCTGCACAGTGAACACCAAGTACGGCACGGTGAAGACGGATCACATGCTGTTCATCGCCTCGGGCGCCTTCCACATGTCCAAGCCGTCGGACCTGATTCCCGAACTACAGGGCCGGCTGCCGATTCGCGTCGAGCTGGAGCCGCTGGTGGTGGAGGACTTCGTCCGCATCCTGACCGAACCCGACGCCTCGCTGTGTAAACAGTATGCGGCGCTGCTGGGCACCGAAGGGGTGACCCTGGAATTCGCCGTCGACGGCGTGCGCCGACTTGCCGAAGCCGCGTTTGAGGTCAACGAACGTACCGAAAACATCGGCGCGCGCCGTCTGCACACCGTCATGGAGCGGCTGCTGGAAAGCGTGTCCTTCGATGCGGCGGACCGTAGCGGCACGCGGGTTCACATCGATCGGGCGTACGTCGACAACAGCTTGGGTGACCTGGTGCGCAACCAGGATCTGTCGCGATACATTCTGTAAAGTCCGACCTGCCATGAGCAATCCCCAGCCCACCGACATCAAACTGCGCACTCAGTCGCGGTTGTTGCAGATCACCTACGACGATGGCGCCAGCTTCGAACTGCCGTTTGAATACCTGCGCGTTCATTCCCCGTCTGCCGAGGTCAAGGGCCACGGTGGCGGCGAGGGCATCCTACAATTGAACAAGCAGGACGTCGGCCTCAGCGGCGTCGAGCCGGTGGGCAACTACGCATTACGGCTGATATTCGACGACGGCCACGACACGGGACTGTTCACTTGGGTGTTCCTGTACGAATTGGGAACGGAGCGCGCGGCGCGCTGGGCGCGCTATCTGGAGCGCTGCCGCGATGCCGGCCAGCCACGCTGACCGAGCGCCGAACGCCCGAACGCGTTAATCTTGTGGGCATGGAAACGCCCCCTAAAACCACGGATTTCGGCTTTCAGACCGTCGATTGGCAGGAAAAGGCCTCCCGCGTCCGCTCGGTATTCGAATCCGTCGCGGGCAAATACGATCTGATGAACGACCTGATGTCCCTCGGGGCACATCGCCTGTGGAAACGGTTCGCCCTGACATTGACCGGCCTCAAAGCCGGTCAATGTGCACTCGACGTAGCCGGGGGAACGGGCGATCTGGCCATCGGCATGGCGCGGCAGGTGCGCAAGAGCGGTCAAGTCATCCTGTCCGACATCAATCCGGCCATGCTGGACATCGGCCGTGACCGCAGCATCGACGCCGGCGTCGCCGGCACGGTTCGGTGTGCGCTGGCCAATGCCGAGTGTCTGCCCTTCGCTGATGACTCCTTTCATTGCGTGACCATCGGCTTCGGATTGCGCAACGTCACCGACAAACCGGCAGCGCTGGCGTCCATGTTGCGCGTGCTGAAGCCGGGTGGACAATTGCTGGTGCTGGAATTCTCCAAGCCGGTTGCGCCGGGCTTGAAGCCGCTTTACGACGGCTACTCGTTCAAGGTGCTGCCGCTGCTCGGGCGACTGGTGACCAATGATTCGGCGAGCTATCAATATCTGGCCGAGTCCATTCGCATGCACCCGGATCAGGAGACGCTGCTGGGCCTGATGCGCGATGCCGGCTTCGGACAGGCGCGGTATCACAATCTCTCCGGCGGCATAGTCGCCGTGCATCGCGGCTACAAGGTCTGACGTGACAGCGACGCCTGCCTGGCTCGCCTCGATCGAGGCCGTGCTGAATCGCAATCTGGAAGACTCCGTGGAAAGTGCGGACGCTGCAAAGCGCCTGGAAGGCAGAACCCTGCGCCTGGATATTTCCACGTTGCTCTGCTTTCGCGCCGGCATCCATGGCGGCCGACTGATGTTGTCGCGCGGCGAGGAGCAGGAGGCGGCCGATGCCGTGATTGCCGGCTCGCCCGTTGCACTCCTGAACCTGATGACGGCGGCGACGGCGAACCCGGGCAGTTCAACCAGCGTGCAGGTGCGTGGCGACGCGGAGGTCGCAAATCGATTCCGCGATCTGTTCAAACTCTTGCGGCCGGACATCGAGACCGAAGTGTCGCGGTTCATCGGCGATGTGCCCGCGCACGGCCTCGCGAAGTTTGCCTCCGCCGCGTTGGGCTGGAGTCGCAAGGCCGTTGCAAGCTCACGCGCCAACATCGCCGAGTATCTGCAGGAGGAAAGTCGCGACCTGGTCAACAAGACCGAACTGACGGAATTCCTGCGCGGCGTGGACCAGGTGCGCGAGGCCGCCGATCGCGCCGAGGCGCGCCTTGCATTGCTGGAACGTCAACGGCAGCAGGCCTCCTGATGCGTCTGCGCGTCGCTCTGCGCTTGCTGCAAATCCAACGCGCGCTGGTGCGTCACGGCCTGGACGAGTATGTCCGCGAAACGCATCTGTTCCGCCCGGTGCGATTTCTGATCCTGCTCTCCCCGTGGACCTGGTTTCAGCGCAGCCGCGGCGTGTCGCGTGGCGAACGGCTGCGGCTGGCGCTGGAAGAACTGGGCCCGATCTTCGTCAAATTCGGCCAGGCCTTGTCGACGCGCCGCGATCTGCTGCCCGAAGACATCGCCGACCAACTGGCCAAGCTGCAAGATCGCGTGCCGCCGTTTCCTGGCGACGTCGCCCTCGCGACCATCGAAGCCGCCCTGGGCGGACCGGTGGACACCTTCCTGGATGACTTCGAACGCGCGCCATTGGCGGCGGCCTCGATCGCGCAGGTGCATTGCGCAAAACTCAAAGATGGCACGGAAGTCGTGGTCAAGGTGCTGCGACCCGGCATGCACGAGGTCATCCGCCGCGACATCGACGTGCTGCACGCCCTGGCGCAACTTGCGGATCGGTATTGGCAAGGTTCGCGCCGGCTGCGGCCGCGCGAGGTGGTGCGGGAATACGAGAAGACCATCTTCGATGAACTGGATCTGATGCGCGAGGCGGCCAATGCGGCGCAATTGAAGCGCAACTTCGCCGGCTCCACGCTGCTGTACGTGCCGCATGTTTACTGGGACCTGTGCCGCACCAATGTCATGGTGATGGAGCGCATCCACGGCATCATCATCAGTCAGATCGAGGAACTGCGCAGCCGCGGCACGAATTTCGCCAAGCTCGCCGAGCACGGTGTGGAGATCTTCTTCACGCAGGTGTTCCGCCACAACTTCTTCCATGCCGACATGCATCCGGGCAACATCTTCGTGCAGGTCGACGATCCGGAGAATCCGCGCTATGCCGCGGTGGACTTCGGCATTGTCGGTACGCTGCAGGAACGTGATCAGCACTATCTGGCCGAGAATTTTCTGGCGTTTTTCGATCGCGACTACCACCGCATTGCCGCCTTGCACATCGAATCAGGCTGGGTGCCCAGAACCACGCGGGTGGACGAACTGGAATCGGCGGTGCGTACGGTGTGCGAGCCGATCTTCAACAAGCCCCTGGCGGAGATCTCCTTCGCGCAGGTGCTGCTGCGCCTGTTCGATACGGCGCGCCGCTTCGACATGCAGGTGCAGCCGCAGTTGATCCTGTTGCAAAAGACACTGCTGAACATCGAAGGGTTGGGACGGCAGCTCTACCCGCAGCTGGATTTGTGGAAGACGGCGCAGCCGGTGCTGCGCACCTGGATGCGCGAGCGCATCAGCCCGCGAACCCTGCTCAAACGCCTGCGGCAGCAATTGCCGGACGTAGTTCAGGCCGCGAAGCTCTTGCCGCAGATCTTCCAGAACGTGACGCGCGAAAGCGCGGAAGGGCGCTTTGCGCTCAACCTGCACGTGCAGGAAATCGAGGCCCTGCGAGCGGAAATCCGTCGGGGTCACGCGCGACGCGACGGCGTGCTGCTCGGCGCGATGCTGTGGATGGGGGGAGCAACCTGTCTCGCCCTGTTTCCGTGGGCCTCGCTGCTCGGCTGGAGCCTGATGCTGGCCGGCACGGTGGTGGCCATCGTCAAGTTCGTGCGGGCGGCGTAGGATTTTAAGCTACAGACATCGGCGATACTAGCCGGCTAAATCTATGACCGTACTCAGCGTCAAACATCGAACCGAATACCACTATGCGCAGCCCGTGCAGCTGGGTGAGCATCGTCTGATGTCACGGCCGCGCGACAGTCACGACTTGCGGCTCATCGACACGGGTCTGCTGGTATCACCGACTCCCGCCACGGTGCAGTGGATCCATGACGTCTTCGGCAATTCCATCGCCCTGCTCGGCTTTGCCGATCCCAGCGATTGTCTGACCGTGGAATCGACGTTTCGCGCCGAGCATTTTCCCGCCCCCTCACTTACCCTCCTGCTGGAGCGATTTGCGGAAGTTCTACCGTTCAGCTACAGCGCGCAGGACATCATCGATTTGGGGCGCAGCAATGAGCGGCAGTATCCGGACCCCGAACATCGCATCGACGAATGGGCACGCCGCTTCATCGACGCAAGCGCGAATCGCAATACGCTGGAGATTCTCACCGTGCTCACCACTGCCATCAAAAGCGACTTCGTCTATGCGCGGCGCGAAGAAGTGGGCGTGCAAACGCCATGTGAGACGTTGGCGCTGGGCAGCGGTAGCTGCCGGGATTTCGCGTTGCTGATGATGGAAGCAGCGCGCAGCATGGGGCTGGCAGCGCGCTTTGTTTCCGGGTACCTGTACGACGAAGCGCTGGTGGGCAGTGCCGGCGGTCTCGTCGGCAGCGGCGCCACGCACGCCTGGTTGCAGGTGTATCTGCCCGGCGCGGGCTGGGTGGAGTTCGATCCCACCAATGTCTTGATCGGCGGACGCAATCTGATCCGGGTCGCAGTGGCGCGCGATGCGTCTCAAGCCGCACCGCTCACCGGCTCATTCACCGGCGCAGCGAACGACTTCGTATCGATGAACGTGAACGTGGAAGTCACCGCCGAGTAGCGGCGACCTCCACAGCCCACGTCTCAAACGCAGCGCGACTCCACCACGTCCCAGTTCATGTTGTCGAATAGCACCTGCAGGTAGTCCGGCCGCCGGCTGGGTTTGAAATCCAGCAGGTACGCGTGCTCCCACAGATCGAACGCCACCACCGGGTCGAAGCCTGGAATCAACCCGCGGGTGTGATCGTCGACCCACACATTCAGGAGTCGATTCTCGCTTCTGGAACGACAGGTGATGACCCAGCCAACGCCGCGGGTCTTTCCCAACTCCACCACGTCCTGCTTCCAGGCATCTAAGCCGCCATAGCTGATGTCAACGGCATCGGAAAATGCACCGTTGGCCGCAGGGCTTCCGCGCCCTCCGCCCAATGCCTCGAAGAAGGTTTCGTGGAGAAACACGCCGTTTTGCTCGAAGGCATACCGGCGCACCAGACCATCGCGCTCCAAACGGTCCTTCGTCGACAATTCACCGGCGGCCGCGGGGAACTCGCTCAGTTGTTCGAGCAGCAGGTTCACCTCGGTCACGTAGCCTTCATACAAACCCAGGTGCAGTTCCAGTGCGCGCGGTGATAAACCGCGCACGCTGCCCAACTCGAAATCGCATTTGATCAGCGGCGCAGCCGGCAGCCGCCTCGTCGCCAGTGGCGATGGCACGGAGGACACGATTCAGGCGCTCGCAGCCGAAGGTCTGGCCGGCCGGCGTGGCTCGGAGATGGCCGCCAGGTCTTTCATCATGCTCGACAACTCTTCGGCGTGCTCTTCCTCCACAGCGAGGATCTGCTCGAGCATGCGACGCGTGGTGTGGTCGCCGTCCTTCAAGTAGGCGATCATCTCCAGGTAGGACTCGATGGCGACCCGCTCAGCGATCAGGTCTTCCTTGATCATCGCCTCGAGGGTCTCGCCTTCGCGATATTCGGAATGACTGCGGGATGCCAGCCCTTCCGGATTGAAATTCGGTTCACCGCCGAGCTGTACAATTCGCTCGGCAATCTTGTCGGCGTGCTCCTGCTCTTCTTGGGCGTGGACCAGGAATTCCTTCTTGATCGCCTCGGCCAGCAAGCCTTCGGCCATGAAGTAGTGGCGCCGATATCGAAGCACACACACGAGTTCCGTCGCGAGCGCTTCATTTAACAGCTTCAGAACCGTTGTCTTGTCGGCACCATAGCTCGGCGTCACCGCACCTTGCTCGATGTGTTCACGGGCACGATTGCGCAGCGTGGTGACGTCGCTCAAAAAAGGCGTTACCGGGGCACCGGTGGCCGGGCCTTTGCCCTGAGTCTTGACGGATACGGTATTCATTTCTTTGCTCCTCGAGCGGTTATCAGTCGCGACACCAGAATTTTGGTGATCGCATTCATCGGTAAAAGGCGCAGCAGCTTCATCGCCTTGGCAGGCGAGGTGGCGAACAGCGCGGCTGCCAATACGGCAAACCCGCCGGTCCCTGCACCCTTGGTCAACAATCGCATGGTCCAGCTGCGCGGAAATCCTTTGGCTCGCGTCTCTCCGGGCGGCATTGCAGAGCCGCCTTCCGCAGGCTCAAATAGCGCCTTCAGTTCCGCGCGGCTGCGTGCCAGTCGAACCGACGCCGGTTCGCGCGACAGGTCTTCATTTGCGTCGGTCATGTTCCTCCGCCGCGAGGATGCGTTCCAAGATGACCCGGTCCTCGCTCCACTCGCGCTTCACCGATGCGAATACGGACGTGTCGATGGCCGCGCGACTGCGTGCGACCAGCACGCAGATCAAGGTGACCGCAGCAAATCCGCCGAGCAGCCAATAGATGGCTTGCATACGATGCGGCGTGTCCCAATTTGCCGCGACCACCGCGACGCAGATCATCGCCACGGAGAAAAACCCCGTGACGGCGGCGACCGTGACGGCAATCACCTGCGCCTTCATGCGGCGCGAGTAGTCCGCGAGGTCCTGCTCCGCCAGCTCGGCATACGCCAGCAGATGGCGGAGCAGAACCGGTGCCGCCTGCGGAAGGGACCACCATGCACTCATAGTCGTCTGCGCGGACGAACTAGGAGCGTCGCGCGGCGAGAAATCCGACGGCAACGCCCAACAGCGCAGCGATACCTAAGGCCTGCCAGGGATTGTCGCGCACGAAGTCATCGGTGCTGCCGGCCACCTGTTGCGCCTGTTTACGCACCTTGTCGGCACTGTCGGTCAACGCTTCCTTGGCGGTCGACAGAGCATCCTTGACCTTTTCGCGGATTCTGGCGACGTCCGGGTCTTTGACGTCAGAGACACGCGACACCAGGTCTTCGACGTCTTCGATCAGATTCTTGAACTCGCCGGAAGCGGCCTCTTTGACATTGCGCGCGCCGTCGGCGATGTCGTTTTTCAGGGTTCGCGCGCCGTTGCGGGCTTGCGCGAGAGTGGGGTCGTAGGTGTTATCCATCGTGAAATCTCCTGTTAGCTGGTCAATTGACTTATGGTTCAGGCGCGACGCGTCAGACTGAAGAGAAACGTAATGACGGCGCCGATCAAGAACACGAAAAACAAGATTTTGGCGATGCCGGCCGCTCCGGCCGCGATTCCGCCGAAACCGAACAAGGCCGCAATGAGGGCGATTACAAAAAATACAACGGCGTAATGAAGCATAACCAAATCTCCTTACAGTTCAATGACTGCTCCAGATGCGGGCCTGCATCATGCGCAGACGCACAATGCGCTTCCATCGGCACCGCACCCCGTGCGGTGTAGGAATTCGCCGACGCTTACCGCTGCGGCCTAGACAACCGGGCGCGCAGAAACCAAACTGAGCGGATGAAAATCTTCGGCGAGGCTTACGAGGGACTGGGACGTTGGTACCTCGCCATACCACCGCTGCTGCTGATCGCATTCCTCACCGGGCTGTTCATGCTCGCCACCGAGGGCCAGACACGGCTGGAGGCCGCCAGCGACCGGTTGCAGCGCACCGAGACCCGGCAGCGACTGCTGGGAGACTATCTTGGTCTGATCGTCGACGCCGAGACCGCGCAGCGTGGGTTTCTGATCAGTGCGAATGAGTCGGATTTGCTGCCGTACGTTCAAGCTGCTCCCAAGATCGATGATGCATTGAACCGTCTCCGCGAGGCGTATACCGGCGATGCCAAGGCGATGGAACAGGTTCGCCTGCTGCGACTGATGTCAGGCAAAAAGCTCGGCGAGTTGGAATCTTCGTTGAGCCTGGCCCGGGCTCGTGGCATGAGCGCAGGCATGGAATTGCTGCGCACCGGCGAGGGTCGCACCTATATCAAGACGATCCGCGAAAGCGTCGAGGCCCTGCGCAGTCGTGAAAACATCGAGCGGACCAATGCCCTGGAAAAATGGAACGGGGATCTGCGATTGGCACGCTGGATCACCGGCGCCGGCGCCATACTGAACCTGATCCTGGTCATCGTGGCGGTTCGTCTGGTCGTCATGGACATGCGACGCCGGACGCACCAGGCAAGCGATCTGCAGGATCAAAAAGTCCGACTTGAAGGACAGGTGGCGGAACGCACGCAGGAGCTTGCGGCCTTGTCGACGCACTTGCAGGAGATCTCTGAGAAGGAGAAATACGCGTTGTCGCGCGAGTTGCACGATGAGCTCGGCGGCCTGCTGGTGTCGGCGCGCATGGATCTTTCCTGGTTGCAGCGCAAGATGCCGACGGAGGATGACACCATCTTGCAGCGCTTCAAGCGCATCCAGGAATCCCTCACGGCAGGCGTCAATCTCAAACGCCGGGTGGTCGAAGAATTGCGTCCCACCCTGCTCGACAACATGGGGTTGTTCTCCGCCTTGCGATGGCAGGTGAAGGAATCGTGCGGACGTGCCGGCATGAAATGCACCGAGAAGTACCCGGATGAAGAACTTCAGATCATGCCTCACGCCTCAATCGCGATTTTCCGCACCGTTCAGGAATCGCTGACGAACATCCTGAAGCACTCCGGCGCCAAGAACGTCGACCTGGCCGTCGAAGTGCTGGAAGGCGAATTGGTGATTCAGATTTCGGACGACGGCAAAGGCTTGCCCGCGGACCGACTCAAATCATTGGGCTCGCACGGCCTCGCCTCCATGCGGCATCGGATCACCTCGCTGGGCGGCCGCTGGCACGTCGGCAATCTTCCGTCGGGGGGGACGCTTATCAGCGCGCGAATCCCCCTGTCCAACGTGCTGATTCCGCAGCCCGCCTGACTGACCATCGGACGGCCCTTGCGGGCCATCCGATGGTTGACAGCTATTGCGTCATTGACGCCGAGCGCGGAGCGATCTGCGCATTGTCGGCATTGCCGATGACCACTTCCACACGACGATTGAGCTGACGGCCCGAGGGTGCGTCATTGCCGGCAACCGGGAATGCCTTGCCATAGCCTTGCACCCCGATCATCGCCGGGTCGATACCGCGCGATACGAGATCGGATTTGACAGATTCAGCTCGATGTTGCGACAGGCTCTCGTTGAGCGCATCAGACCCTACGCTGTCCGTGAATCCATCAACCTGCACCCGTCGGCCGGGATGCGAACGCAGAAACTGCGCCAGTTGGTCCAATTTGCGGGCGGCGCCGGACTTCAGCTCACTGCGACCCGTGTCGAACAACACATCGCCCAACGTCATCATCATGCCGCGGGAGGTCTGCGTCGCCTTCAATTGCTCCATCTCCGCCCTGGCCTGATCGCGCTGCTCGACGGCCGTGGCCGTCTGCGCCTTGGCCTGCTCGGTCTGCGCCCTGGCGTCCACCGCCTCACGCGTTCGCGCTTCGATCGCCACGCGATCGCGCTCCGCCTGGCCATTGGCGACATGCGCATCGTCGGCTTTGGCAGCGCCGTGGGCTTGTGCGATATGGGCGTTTTGAGAAGCCAGATACGCATACTGCGCCACGTCGTCCAGCTTGTGTTTGGCGGCGGCGGCTTCCGCAAGCTGCAACTGCTCCTTCGCCTTGGCAAGATCCAAGGCGGCATATTGCGACACGTTCGGATCGCTTTGCGCAGACTGCACCGCGGTGCGCGCGTCATCCAATGCTGCATCCTGCCGCGGGCCGCTTGCACAGGCACCCAGCGTCAGCGCCAACGCTCCGGCCAGCAGTAAATTGTTTCGTTGACTGTTCATTGCTTCACCTCGGGTTGCGATCGCATGGATTCATCGCGCATTGCCTGCACGCTGGCATCCAGTTCGGTCGCGGCACGACGCGAGCGGCTGGCAACCGCGGCAGCCTCTGCAAGCCGACCATCAGCATCGGCTTGATCAGCGAGCCTGACGGCGGTCTTTGCATCGTGATCCGCAGACGCTTTGTCCGCAGCGGCGAGTTTGTCGCGTGCCTGACTCAATTCGGTGGGCGCCGACTGTGTTGCACCGGCCTGCTCGGCCCGTTCGATGCTGCGCTTGGCAATCGCCAGTTTATCGGTGGCCGGCGGCGCGCTTGCGCATCCGCCGATGGCCAGAGCGACCAACGCACCCACAGCCAGGATCGATGATTGGGTGGCGTTCATATGCGTCTCACCGTGTCATCGTCATTGCTGGACTTGCTGACTGAATTTTCCCAGTCTTTGATCTGACGCTCGGCCTCGTCCTTGGTAATGCCGTAGGACTCCTGGAGTTTTCCCGCCAGAATCTCCCGCTGCCCATTGATGATGTCGATATTGTCATCGGTGA
Source organism: Pseudomonadota bacterium (assembly GCA_031394735.1). Classification (GTDB taxonomy): domain Bacteria; phylum Pseudomonadota; class Gammaproteobacteria; order Steroidobacterales; family Steroidobacteraceae; genus TMP-86. The sequence goes on from JANMXI010000365.1 coordinate 47,448, forward strand.
GCTTGCCCCATTGCTGCTTCACCTTACCCTTGACCTGCTTCCAGTTTCCTTCCACGCGGTCCCAGTTCATTGGCCTTCTCCTTCAGATCGGATTGATCAGTACCTAAGGATTAAAGCAAGCTGCGTGCCAATTCTAAAAAAGGCTGGAACGGCGCAGCTGGAAATGGATTTGTGCGCGGAGTAGGGCGGGAGCAATGTAGATCTTGCGAAATCGGCGGCAGAGATTACGCCCCGATCGGGTGCGTCAATTGGCGGATTGATTACTCAGGCAAATCTCGCTCAAGACTTCGGGAATGCGATCGTAGTCGCGCGCCTTGTCAAGAAAGTAGCGTGCGCCGAGCGCCATGGCAGCGCTTTTGTATTCCGGCAGATCGTAGTTGGTAAGGATGATGACCTTGGGACGGAACGAGGTTTTCGCCAGCGCCCGCAGCACTCCGAACCCTGTGCCCTGCTTCAAGTGCAGATCGAGGATCATGACATCCACGGAGTCGACCTTGACCCTGGAAACCGCATCCAACTCATTGTCGACTGCGCCAATGAGGTTAACGTCCACCGATTGACTGATGACCTCTGAGAGGCGCTCCGTCAATACCTTGGAATCTTCGACCAGAAGAACCCTCAATGCACGCGTCATGTCGATGTCGGTAAACAATTGATAAGCAGCCTGATACGAAGATTCATATGACTCAAGTGTATTCGCTATGATCCACGGGAGACCGGCAGTGGCTCACATTCGTACGTCGGACGTTTCCTACAAAAAAATGCGTTTCTACTGAATGATGCCGTTGCGCAACGCATACGAAGTAACGTCGGCATTAGATTTGAAGCTCATCTTTTCGAGGATGCGGCTGCGGTACGTGCTCACAGTCTTGACGCTCAGCGACAGCTCGTTGGCAATCTCCGATACGCCGCGGCCGCCGGCCAGCTTGCAGAAAATCTGAAATTCGCGGGTCGACAACCGGGTATGCAAGGGCTTGTCCGGATCGCCATCGAGGTCAGACACCAGCAGCTCGGCCAGCGCCGCGCTCACATAGCGACGACCGGCGAGGACGGTGTGAACGGCCTTCAACAACTCTTCCGGCGCGCTGTCCTTGGCGAGATAGCCACTCGCTCCCGCCCGTAACACATTGACCGCGTATTGCTGTTCGGGCAAACCGCTCAGCACCAGGACCTTCACTTTCGGATAGCCGAGTTGAATGTGTCGCAGGATATCCAGGCCGCTGCGGTCCGGCATGAAGATGTCCAGCAACACCAGGTCCCATTCCTTGGTACGCAATTTGTCCAGAGTCTCGCTGCCGCTGGCGGCCTCGCCAATTTCCTTGAGCTTGGGGTCCGCCTCCAGGAACTGACGCAATCCTGCCCGAACCACCGCGTGATCATCTGCTAGCAATATCCGAAGCACTCAACTCTCCCCTAAGGACTGGGCTATCAGGTGTTGACCAGTTCCTGTTCCGACTGTGCATACACGTGCAGCTTGTTATACAGCGTTTTCAAACTGCATCCCAAGGTATCGGCCGTACGCCGCTTGTTGCCCCGGAAGTGCTGCAAGGTCGCTTCGATGAGTGACCGCTCGACTTCGTCGATGCTCGAGCCCACCTTGATTTCGAGCCGGCCTGACTGATGCTCAGCCGCCTTGGACTCGGAAATCAGCGGTGCCAGTTCCACCTGCTCATCGCACAAAATGAAGGCGCGCTCGACGCAATTCTTCAGCTCGCGCACATTGCCCGGCCAATAGTGCTGGGTGAGCATGCTGCGCGACGCTGCGGAGAATTGCTTGTCGGTACCGTCGCGCATGTTCAGGTCGGCAAGGAAGTGTTCGGCAAGCAGGACGATGTCCTCGGCGCGCTCACGCAGCGGCGGAACGCCGACCGGAAACACGGCCAGGCGATACAGGATGTCCTCGCGTAGCTGTCCTTTCTGTACCGCCTTCAGCGGGCAGCGATTGGAGGCGGCGATGACACGCACGTCGGTGTCCAATTCCATGACTCCGCCCACACGATAATATTTCCGGGTTTCCAACACCCGCAACAGACGTGTTTGCATGTCCAACGGCATTTCGGTGATTTCATCCAGAAACAACGTTCCGCCTTCGGCACGTTCGAACACGCCGGCGTGCGCACGTCCGGCGCCGGTGAAACTGCCTTTCTCGTAGCCGAACAGTTCTGCTTCGATCAGACCTGCGGGGATGGCACCACAATTGATGGCGACAAACGGACCGTTCGCGCGGTGACTGCCGGCGTGAATGAGCTGGGCCACGAGTTCTTTACCCGAGCCGCTTTCGCCCGTTATCAACACGCTGGCGTCGGTTGGCCCGACCCGCTCGATCAACCGCTTCACTTCCAGCATGACTGCGGATTGACCCAGCATGGCGCTGCGGCTTGGCAAGTCTTGGGAAGCGATCGACAAAATATGTGCACTGGCGTTCATGCGACTCGAGCTCCTTGTTAGCTGTCCGGTGTAACGATTACAGCGAACGGGGCCAATTCTTGCCGTAGTGGGGCAATCGGGCCATTCGGCTCGTGCTGAACGTTGCCTCAGAATTTACGCGGCTTTTTGTAGGTATTTGTCCTACAGATTCCCGTAAAGCTTTGAATTTCCTACACGCTTTTGTTGCAGGACACCTCAACGGCGCGGCCGCCGGGACGACAGTCCGACATGTGGCATATCCGTTGCAACTCTCCGGTATTCGTAATTTCACCAACGAGACGGAGACGATTCAATGATCAAAACCATGACCTGGGCAGCTTTAGCCGCCCTCACCTTACTTTCCGGTTGTAACAAGGCGGAGTCACCCAAGGCAGTCGCCAACGATGTGGCCGAGGCGCAGCGAGATGCCAGCAAGGATATGGCCGATGCTCAACGCGATGTATCCAAGGACGTACAGGATGCCAACAAGACCATCAATAACGATCAGGCGGATGTCCAGCTTGCCAAAGTGGAAGGAGACCACAAGGTCGCCATCGAGAAGTGCGAGGCCATGGCCGGCGATGCGCAGAAGAATTGCAAGGCGGATGCCGATGCGGTCTACGACAACGCCAAGGCGAATGCAAAAGCGGCCAAGCAATGAACACCTTAGCCAGGAATCTGCGAGCCACGGCGGTCACTGCACTGCTCGTCATCGTGTCGGCCTGCGCGTCAACACGAACGCAACAGGCGCCCGGCGAGGTCATTGATGACTCGGTCATCACCACCAAGGTGAAAGCCTCGTTGGTGGAGGATCCGGTCACCAAAGCCCGGCAGATCGAGGTCGAAACCTTCAGAGGCACGGTCCAGCTCAGCGGTTTCGTCGACACGTCAGCCTCCAAGGCTCGCGCCGGCGATCTGGCGCGTCAGACGCGCGGTGTGCGCAGCGTGAAAAACAGTCTGGAAGTGCGCGCTACCGACACTTCAGCAGGCGTCACTCTGGATGATTCGATGATTACGACCAAGGTGAAGACCGCCCTGATCGGCAATCCCGTCACCAAGGCGCGTCAAATCAATGTGGAGACTCTCAAAGGCGTGGTGCAGTTGAGCGGTTTCGTCGATACCAGCGAGGAAAAGTCCGAGGCCGCACGCGTAGCCGCGCAGGTCACCGGCGTCAGCGACGTCCATAACGACCTGGCAATCAAGCAATCACCGTAAATCAACCCGGCGGCGTCGATGGCGACGCTGCCGGCTAGGCGCATCTACCATGCGAACGTAGGAATCATCCCACCGCGTTTCGCTCCCTCACACCGAGGGCCGATTGATTCACTGCTCGCTATCCTTGGCGCATGCAGTCAATTCAGAACAATCGAGAAGCCCTGTGGGGAATGATCAAATCCTATCGGTTTGCGATGTTCACCACCCGTGAACAAGGCGATGTGCTGCGCAGCAGACCCATGACCACGATTCAACAGGATTTCGACGGAACGCTGTGGTTCTTCGCAGCCGCGGAATCGGACGTGGTTCGATCGATCGAAAGGTATGCGCAGGTCAGCTTAAGCTATGGAAATTCCAACCAAGCCGACTTTGTGTGTGTCGCCGGACCAGCGACCGTCGTCGATGACGTGCAATGCAAGGAGGCGCTGTGGAATCCCATGGTTCAGGCGTGGTACCCGCAAGGCCCTGACGCGGACTCGGTCGTGCTGATCAAGGTGCGTGCTGACCATGCCGAATACTGGGACAGCGACTGCAGCAAGCTGGTCCAATTGCTGTCGATGGTCAAAGCCGTCGCAAACGGTAGCCAACCCCGCGCCATGGGCGAACACCGCAAGGTATCGATGCAATGATCCGCACAGCCCTGTTGGTCCTGCTATGCGCGCCTCTGCCAACGCTTGCCGCGACGGCAGGACACGACACTGCGCAGCCAAACGATCGGGATTTCGTTTTGGCCGCAACGCAGGCTGGTCAACAGGAAGTGCACGACGCCGCATGGGCCGCAAAGTCCAGCCGCATGGAGCCAGTCAGGCAGATCGCGCAGATGCTGCTGGAGGATCACAAAGCTTCGAACGCGAAACTCTCGACGCTCGCGCATGACAAGGGCATGAGCTTGCCCGTCACCGCCGCATCGGCCAACCCGACGCCCAGCTTCTCGGATGGCGAATATGTCGCGAGTCAAATTCAAGCCCACGAGGATGCCATCGCGCTGTTCAGCAGCGAGGCGGATCGCGGCGCCGATCAGGACTTCCGCGCGTTCGCTCAGCAGATGCTCCCCGTTCTGCGAAGTCACCTGGTTGCGTTGCGCGCGCTGCAGACCCCTTAGGAAGCCGCGTTACTGATAAATGCGGCAATGAGCACGTCGATCTGCTCGGAATCGAACGGCTTGTTGACCGAGGTGACCGAGTTTCCCCATTCGCTCAGCAACGTGTGCAACGGATAGCCGGTCGCGACGATGACGGGCGTGTCGGGTCGCAGTCTGCGGATCTCGCGGACGAACTCAATGCCGGACATCTTTGGCAGGCTCACATCGGTGATGACCAGGTCGAAGCCGCCCTCCACGAACTCCGCCAATGCTTCCTCGGCGGTGCCGAATGCAACGATGCGCCGGTCTTCGCGCATCAGCATTTCGCAGGTGAGCTCGCGCACGATTTCATTGTCCTCGACGTAGAGGATGCGCAGGGGCACGCCGGCGGATCCCGACAGCGTCGTTCCCCTCACCACCGCAGCGTCCAGCCGATCGAATCGCCGCCGTTGGTCGTCGGCTCGATCGAGCCTCCGTCCAGGGCCATCAAGCGCTGCGATACCGGCAGGAGCAGGCCGACCACCGAGCCTTGGCGTTCTCCGGTAATACCCGTGATTTCGACTGTGGGTTTGGGCGATGCGCCCACTCGAAGCGTGATGCGGGTGCCTGGGATCGACTGATCGATGCCCTGCGTCAGCAACGACAGGACGACCAGTCGCACATTGGAGCGCTGCGCCAGGACGGATACGGATTCAGCGGCCGACAGGTTGAGTTTGATGTCCTTCGACAGGGCGTCATTTTGTAAAAACCGCTCAACCTCGCCCGCCAGGCCGTGCAGCTCGACCGCCGATACGTCCTCGGAAGTCCCGCATATGTCTTCCAGTGACTTACACAGCGTCCGCTCGTGCTCTGCACTGGCGCGTTTAAAAAAGTGGCTGGATTTGGCGAGGAGGTCCGTGTTGAGTGGCGTGGTGCTGGCCACCCGCGTCAGCACCTCGACAGAGGTCGATATCGCCTGCAGGCCACCGCGAAGATCATGCAAATAGGCGCGCTGGCAGCGCTGTGCGACGATTGCACGCAGCGCCAACTCCTGCAATTCAGCTTCTCCGAATGAATTCATGCTAAGAATTTTAACGTCGATCGCTGTGGCTCAAAATGAAATCAACATGCAATCGACTCTCTCGTCGAATCGAGTTGATTTAAGCAGCCTGCCCGCGCAGCTCCTGAACTTCGCTTAGCGCATCACTGTAGGTAAACCGAATGAATTCCACGAACCGGCTCCAGCCGAAATGTTGCCGTGCGTATCCCTGCGCCGCGGCTGCCGTGGTTGCCGCCCGTTCAGGCGATTCGCACGCACGGAGAATGGCGGCAGCGAGCGCATCCGGATTGGGTTCGCTCATGAAAGCGCGCGAATCGTTGAGCAGCGGTTCATGGGCCGCGCCGCGCGTTGCGATGATGGGCTTCCCCGAGGCCATATAGTCGAACAATTTGAGCGGCACATTGTCGGCATTGACTCTCGG
>JANMXI010000366.1:0-1726 GCA_031394735.1 Pseudomonadota bacterium
GTTTGCTCTTCATGCGGTTTTTGCTTTCATTAACAAGGAATATTTGAGCAGCAGCTGCGCTGTGCTTTCAAGGTGCGCCGGGTTCACCGGAATGCAGTCCACCGGGCACACCTCGCGGCATTGCGGCACATCGAAATGGCCCAGGCATTCAGTACACCGAGCGGCATCGATGACGTAGATGTCCGCGCCCATCGATATCGCATCGTTGGGACATTCGGGTTCGCAGACGTCGCAGTTAATACATTCGTCAGTAATCATCAGCGCCATGGCGCTATTGTATGAGTGGCGCGGATGGCGAGCGGCCGACTACGTACTACCGGTGACCGGACCTGATGACTCAGACGGCTCAGCCCCGTCAGAGCGCCTACAGCGCGCGCTGCGCTACGCATCCAACGCACGTCGTTCGAGCACTTTTTGCCGCAGTGCTTCTGCCACGACGGGATGCACAAAGCGGCTGAAATCGCCGCCGAAATAAGCCACTTCACGTACGATGGTCGCCGAGACAAACAGATACTTCTCCGATGGCGTCAGGAACACAACTTCCACGTTTGGGTCCATGCTGCGGTTCATGCCCGCCATCTGAAATTCGTATTCGAAATCGCTCACGGCACGCAGACCGCGCATGATGATGCCGGCGTCCTGCTGCCGCACAAAATCAAGCAGCAAACATGAGAATCGCTCGACGCGAACATTGGGCAAATCCTTGATCACCTCGCGCGCCATTTCCACGCGCTCGGTCGCGGTAAACCACGGCCCCTTGCGGTTGGAATCGGCGACACCCACGACCACTTCGCCGAACAGCCGTGCGGCGCGACGAATCAAATCTTCATGACCTTTGGTCAACGGGTCAAACGTCCCCGGATACACACATCGCAACATGGCAGTCTCTCCTCTGATAGCGCTTTTTATAAGACTACTGTTGGCGCGCTGTTTGGTGTGAACAGATGATAGTTCACCACCCCGGCACGTCCCTGTCGCGTCCGCGTGAAGCCCGGCAGGTCTTTGTCTTTGAGCTCCTTCACGTACTCGCAGTACACCAAAGCCTCAGGTGCGGCGACGCGCGCAATCAGAGGCGCGAGCCGCGCCCACCAGTCCTGCGCGAACGGTGGATCGATGAAGATCACGTCAAATTTCTCCGGCGTTGCCGCGAGAAAACCGAACGCATCGGCGTTGATGAGTTTCAGATTCGGCATGTCCAGCACGTTCGCGTTCTTAGTCAACGCCTGCATCGCCGCCTTTGACGTCTCCACCGCGATCACCTTTGCCGCACCGCGAGAGGCCGCCTCAAACGCCAGCGCGCCCGAGCCCGAAAACACGTCCAGACAGCGTTTGCTGTCAAGGTTTTGCCCCAGCCAGTTGAACAAAGTCTCGCGCACCCGATCAGGTGTAGGGCGAAAACTCTCGACCCCGAGCATGTCAGGAAAGCGAATAAGGCGGCGCTTGTGCGTGCCACCGATGAGGCGGATCTGGTTTTTGGAGGGTGTCAGGGTTTGGCTCCCTCGCCCGCAGTGCGGGAGTGGGCGGGGGTGAGGGCGATGTTCATCGGAACAATTTGCAACATTGCAGTGAATTAACGGCCCTCACCCTAGCCCTCTCCCGTGGTACGGGAGAGGGGACATGCGAGCCGCCTAGAATCGTATTGTCTCGAATCCCGTCAGAAAGCGCTCCATGTGGGGCTTGTTCAAGAAAAAAACTCAGCCGACGCCGGTCGACAAAACGGCAGATG
>JANMXI010000367.1:0-3592 GCA_031394735.1 Pseudomonadota bacterium
GGTGACTGCATTAACCGACCCATATAAAATTCTGGGAGTCGCTCCTACAGCGTCCGCAGATGATGTTCAAAAAGCCTATCGCAAGCTCGCAAAGAAGTTGCATCCCGACCTGAATCCCGGCAATGCCGAAGCCGAAGAGAAATTCAAGGAAGTGGCCGGCGCCTATGGTCTGATCGGCGACGCTGAAAAGCGTAAGAGATTTGATAGTGGTGAAATTGACGCTGCGGGAGCCGAGCGCCCTCGGCAGAATTACTATCGGGATTACGCGTCCTCAGAGCAGGACCATCCCTATGCCGACAATTCCGGTTTCGCGGATTTCATGGAGTCGGAAGACGCCTTCGCTGAGCTCTTGAAACGCAGCGCTCGGGCGCAGGCGAACCGGCGTGGGCACGATCTCGAGTTCAGACTGCCCATTGAATTCGTTGAGTCAATCGCCGGTACGAACAAGCGGTTGACATTGCCGGACAGCAGCACAGTTGACGTGGCCATCCCACCCGGCATGACTGAAGGTCAAGTCCTGAGGCTGCGCGGCAAGGGTGCGCCCGGATTGGGCAAGGGAAGCCCCGGGGATATTCTCATTGAAGTCGAAATCAAGCCCGATCGTTCCTTCACACGCCAGGGCGACGACATCTACCTGGAATTGCCAATTTCACTGACGGAAGCGGTCCTTGGTGCCCGGATCAAAGTTCCTACTCCAACAGGTACTGTGACAATGAGCGTACCGAAAGGGTCAAACTCCGGTAGCACGTTGCGCCTAAGGGGCAAGGGTGCTCCCAAACAAGCCGGCGGTCACGGCGATCAGTTGGTCAAGCTGAAAGTCGTGCTACCCAAAGAGCCGGATCCCGAACTCGAAGCATTCGTCACAAGCTGGGAAGGTGGAAAGACCTACAACCCCCGTGAGGAAGTAACGCCATGAAAATGAGCAGAGAGGAATTTCTGTCGCTCTCCGGCATCCAGCATGAAACGCTGGGTGTCTGGATCGAGCAGGAGTGGCTGATACCAAGCGGTTCGTCCGTCGAGCCGAGCTTCACTGACATCGATATCGCCAGAGCACGGCTCATCCGTGAACTCTTGGTGGATTTTGGCGTGAACACCGAAGGAGTGGGAGTAATTCTGAATTTGGTCGACCAGCTCTATGGCGTGCGCAGGACGCTAATGGAACTGCGTCAAGCGGTACAGACCGGGTCCGAATAAAGTTGAGGCTCGACCGTACTTAGAACTCATATAATCGCGCGACTGGCGCGGAGTAGTTTCCGCTGCGGATAGCTTTAGTTCATTACTTGCCAGTTCGCGGCTATCAAAGTCCGTGAGGTCAGCGTTCGCATGGCGGTAAGTCGAGGGAGTTCTCCTTCGACTATCCCTAAACTGCGTGCACTTACGAGAAAAGCATTGGTTCATGGCCACTCGTCGAATGGCATCGCTTTCATCGCGAAAGGTTATTTACGCGGCAATTACGGGCAATCTTCTGGTTGCCGCAACAAAGTTCGGCGCGTCCGCCTGGACAGGTAGTTCGGCTATGTTGAGTGAAGGGGTCCACTCCATTGTCGATACGGGAAATTCGCTTTTACTACTCTACGGCCTGAATCGCGCGAAGAGGTCACCAGATCACGATCACCCCCTAGGGTACGGCCGCGAAATCTATTTTTGGAGTTTCGTCGTCGCTGTGCTGGTGTTCGCTCTTGGGGCCGGAGTGTCCTTCTATGAAGGTGTCGCTCATATCCTGAATCCTGAGCCGATTCGGAATTCTGCGGTCAATTATGCAGTACTCGGATTGTCAGCCCTGTACGACGGCACCACGTGGTGGATTGCGCTGCGTAATTTCAAGGGGCGCATGAAGTTCTCCAGCCTGATTGGAGCGATCCATAGCAGCAAAGATCCGCCGTCCTTCATGGTCCTGTTTGAAGATAGCGCGGCCCTGATCGGACTTATCTTGGCCTTCGCCGGGACGTACCTATCAGTCAGATTTGATCTGCCGATTGTTGACGGTGTCGCATCAATTCTGATCGGAATAGTTCTTGCCGGGACCGCGTCCTTGCTCGCATGGGAAACCAAAGGTCTTCTGATCGGCGAAGCTGCGGACCAGCCTATAATTGATTCCATCATGCATATTGCCAGTGATATGGAGGGCATTGCTCATGCGAACGGGATCATTACGGTTCATCTTGCACCGGAGCAGATTTTGGTCGCACTCAGCCTTGAATTTGCGGACGAATTGAAGACGCCAGATATTGAGATCAAAATAGCCGAATTGGAGCGTCGCGTGCGTCATTTGCACCCAACGGTCATAGCTCTGTTCGTAAAACCGCAAAGCTCAGGCGGATTCAAAGAGGCGTTCCCTGGTCACTACGGCAGTGCGCATTAGCAACTCCACTGGCTATCCGGACTGTCAGAGTGCCCGTGATGCGACGAGACTGAAGAGGTGCTGATATCTAGGTCAACTGGCCTTTGCCATTTCGGTGTCTTCCGGTGATTCCAGATGCATCCCGGACATCGGTTCGACCCAGCACAGATGGTCGTGAACCTTGTTCACGCCTTCAACATTTTCTGCGCAAACAATGGCGGCTTGACGAGAACGCTCCTCGGTAATGACGCCGGTGAGATGCACGATGCCGTCGCACACCACGACATTGACACCGAACGGGCACCCGTCGTTCTTTTCCAGGGCATCGATGATACGGCTGCGAATGTGGTCGTCATCGGCTGTCGGATCGGGGACGTTGCGGGCTAGGCTCGCGACCGCTTGGAGCAAATTGGCGCGCGACACGATTCCGACGAGCTTGTCGCCGCGCATTACCGGCAGGCGCTTGACGCCGTTGGTTTCCATCGTCGACACGATTTCCTCAAGCACCGTATCCTCGGTGACGGTGAGGGGGTCTCTGGTCATGACCTCGGAAACCTTGCGGCCGTGTTCGCGAACGAAATCGGTTGCCGCTTTGCCAGCACCAAGAATGAATCGGAGCCACCGGCCGCGCTTGCGCTGGCTGCCGATCTCGCTGCGGCGAATGAAATCGCCCTCCGAGACGATGCCGACCAGTTTGCCGGCGGCATCGACTACGGGAAGCCCGCTGACATGGCGCTGCAGCATGAGATTGGCGGCATCGAGGATGCTGCTTTCGGGTGCGACGGTCACGACAGACCGAGTCAAGATTTGATGGGCACGCATGGCTGATCTCCTGTTTCGAGCCCATGTTAGAGACGCCGGATCAAGGCCATTTGACGAGGATCAAGCTTTGGTGGCGTTGCATCGATACGGTAGGTTTGTCTTCTGGAGGTCGCCAACGCGATGCACGCCATGGTTCTGACGGCGCCCGGCGCGCCGCTCCAGTTTCAGCAATGGAACGATCCGACGCCTGCGTCTGGTGCGGTGCGCATCAAGGTCAGCGCCTGCGGCGTGTGCCGAACCGATCTGCATGTCGTCGACGGCGAGTTGCCCGGCATCAATTATCCCATTGTTCCCGGCCATGAAGTGGTCGGCCGGGTCGTCGCGCTTGGCTCCGGTGTGACCACCGTCAAGATCGGCGAGCGAGTCGGAGTTCCTTGGCTTGGCTATACCTGCGGCGAATGCCCCTACTGCAAAAATGGCCAGGAAAAC
>JANMXI010000368.1:0-1592 GCA_031394735.1 Pseudomonadota bacterium
TCTCACTTCTCACTTCTGACCACCCCATTTGACGGGCCGTCTTGACATCGTGCCCCGCCAGGTCACGCAGCAATCGCCAGTCCACACATTCGTCGAGCAACACGCGCATGTCGGTCAGGCTGCGAGCGAATTTGCATTGCGTTCCGCAGTCTCCAGAAACGCGAGAACCTGGCAGCGCGCTACTGTCGGGAAGCCCTCCAGGAAATCATCGATGGTGTCGCCCGCCTGCAAATACTCCACCAATGTGTGCACTGGCACGCGCGAACCCGCGAATACGGGCGTGCCACCCATGATGTCAGGCTGGCTGTCAACAAAAGCAGTTTGCATGGTGTCTCTCCGTCAATGAAGATCATCTGGAATTCGTGAAATCCCGCAAATCAATGTTCCACCTGACGCTCAATTCACAGCCCTTCAATGTCAGCAGGAACTCAGGTCGAATGTTGTCCAGCTTGACTTTGGTGTAAATCCACAAGAGCACCATGTCGCCGCTAGGAGCCTGTCGGACGTGGGGCGTCGAAAGCGAAAATCGGCCCCAGCGAGGACAGTTTTTGCCGTATTTGCAGGCCCATAGCCCCGCTATGGGTCAAAAAGACGGTGAAAAATGGACCGCTGCGGTCGATTTGTAGCCGACGATTCCCAAGTCCGACAGGCTCCTAGCCAGGCGATTGAAATAAATCACCCGTGCGCCCCGCCCCGCTTGCCCATGCCGGCGCGGCTCCAGCGCACCTTGCGCAGGCCGCCTGCCGCCGGTCTTACATCGCCCGCCAGCGGGTTGCTGCTCAGCCAACCAATGAACTCGTTACGCTCCTCATCGGTCCAGACTGCAACGACAAGGCGCTGGAACAAAGGGGTTTCGGTAACGGTGTACATGAATTAAATGTAACTCCAAATAATTCCATTGTCAACGATGAAAGATTGCACCACCTCAACAAGCCCAAGGCCGCCGGGGTATTCATACGCCCATGCTCCTTTGGCTCTGAACTGAAAGCCAGGCAATGAAGGCATGAACGAAATTTTCACCACCAGTTGAGCGGCCAGTAGAGCATGGCAACGCCAGCGCCCCGCCCATCACTCCCGCCGGTAAAGCCTTCCCAGCCGCACCAGCCGCTCGGCATGCAGCGGCTGCACTTCCTCCCAGGTAAAGCGCCATTCCCAGCAGCCTTCGCCGGTTCCGGGACGGTTCATGCGGTGTTCGCCGCCCAGGCCCAGAACGTCCTGCAGCGGGTGAATGGCGGTGTCGGCCACGCTGGCACAGGCGGCGCGGATCAGTTGCCAGTGGATGTCGTGGCCGTCGCCGCTGCCCAGATAGGCCAGCACCTGCCGGCGCAATGCGGGCGCCGCCTCTAGCCACCAGCCCTGCGTGGTTTTGTTGTCATGCGTGCCGGTATAGACGACGGTGTTGCTGTCGAAGTTGTGCGGCAGGTAGGCATTGGTGTTGTCGCCGCTCTCGTCAAAGGCAAACTGCAGGATGCGCATGCCGGGCAGACCGAATTCGAGCCGCAATGCGTCCACGTCGGGCGTGATGACGCCGAGGTCTTCGGCAATGATGGGCAGCGCGCCCAAGGCGGCTTCGATCGCCTGGAACAGCGGCG
>JANMXI010000369.1:0-3974 GCA_031394735.1 Pseudomonadota bacterium
CGGAGCGCATCAGCAGCAGCGCCTGCGCGGCGGAGTCCGCTGTTGTTACGGTGGCGCCGCATTCGCACAGCAGCCGCCGCTCGACCTCCAGCATGTCTTCATGATCGTCCACCAACAACACGCATACACCATGCAGATCAACCTGGCCATCCAGCATCTGGCGTCCGGAGACAGCAAACCCATCGGCCTTTTCCCGCACCGTCGGGTCGGGCCCGACCAGAGCTGGCGCGGGTACCTGGACCGCCCGCGGCAACAAGACCGTAAAAGAGGAGCCCTGACCCAGACCGGCACTAGTGGCTCGCACCGTGCCCGCATGCAGTTCGACCAGGTTCTTGACTATCGACAGCCCCAGCCCCAAGCCACCGTGCAGACGCGTTGCGCTAGCATCGGACTGGCTGAACCGGTCGAACAAGTGCGGCATGAACTCGGGTGATATGCCCTGCCCGGTGTCGGAGACGGTCAGGGCTACCTGGAGACCATTCGTTTCGGTCACGACCGCGATGGAGCCGCCCGCGTTGGTGAATTTCAGCGCGTTGGTGAGCAGGTTCCAGGCGATCTGATGCAGGCGCGCGGCGTCACCCATCACTTCAAGCCCGATGGCGTCCGCGAGTCGCAGGTTGATGGTCACCCCCTTGGCTTTGGCGGCGGGCCGCGCGGAGTCGGCTGCGGCGGCGGCGATCATGTTCAGATCAACCCGCTCCACATTCATTCTCAGTTTGCCGGATACGAAGCGGTTCATGTCCAGCAGGTCGGCGATAAGGTTCGACTGCGCCTGCGCGTTGCGGGCAATCACATCGATGCCACGGCGCCGTGTCTCCTCATCAACATCGGCCCGTTTCAGTATGTTGGCCCAACCCACAATGGAAGAGAGCGGTGTGCGCAGTTCGTGGCTGAGCGTAGCCAGAAACTCGTCCTTGAGCAGCGCAATACGCTCGCCCTCGCTGCGGGCAGCCTGTTCGGCGCGCAGCAGCTGCTCGCGCCTTTCTTCGACCTCATGTCTATCGGTCACGTCGTGAAAGTAGACCGAAAGCCCTTCGTCCGACGGATAACAATGGCAGCGCAGCCACCTGTTCAGGGGCAAGGGATAAAACTCCTCGAACGACACTGTCTGCCGCGTATCCACCGCGCGATGAAAACCTTCGGAGAACTTCGTCCCCTGCATGCGGGTGAAAACATCCCAGACGCAGGCACCAATCAGCTGCTCCTGGCGCATCCCGACGATGCGTGCGCCCTGCTCGTTGAAATAGGTGAAGCACCAGTTGTGGTCGAGCATGAGCAAACCGTCGGTGATGCTGCTCATGATGATCTGCAACTTTTGGTCAGCCTGGCGCAACGCCTCGGTGCGCTCGGTCACGCGCTGCTCCAGGGTCTCATTCAAGTCCCGCAATTGTTCCTCGACGCGGCGGCGCTCGGCCACTTCGGCCTTCAACGCATTGTTCGACACCGTGATCGCACGGTTGCCGCGGTGCAGGTCGGCGAAGACCGATACCTTTGATCGCAGCACGGCCGGGTTCACCGGCTTGTTCAGGAAGTCCACGGCGCCGGTGCCATAACCCTCCAGTATGTGCTGGTCCTTGTCGTAATACGCCGTCAGGAAAATGATCGGCACCCGAGCGGTCTTTTTCCGCTCCTTGATCATCTGGGCCAGTTCGAAGCCGGTCATGCCCGGCATGCGGATATCCAGGATAAGAAGCGCGAACTCCTCATCGACGAGCGCCATCAACGCCTGATCGGCCGACTGGGCACGCACCAAATGGTAGCCGGGGTCGTCCAGTACGGTTTCAAGCACCAGGAGATTGCTCGGCTCGTCGTCCACGATCAATATCTTGATCCGGTCGTCGTCAACGGCGGCAGGCACTGCCAGGACACCGACGTGCTCCAAGGCCAACCCAGGCGTTGCACGGCCATTGCGCGAAGCCGGTATGCGAGAAGAACCAGCGCTCATCAGGCAACCTCCGCCCAATGGGCTGCGGTGCTATTCGCCTTGGGAGCGGCCCAGCGGCTCATGACCTGACCCGAGCGTGGCAGGTGGAGGTGTTTGCCGGCGGGTGCGGCCCGGGGGTTGCTCATCGGAAAAGCCATACCCGCATCAGCGACAGCAGCTGGTCGGTGTTGACCGGCTTGGCGATGTAGTCGCTGGCACCGGCGTCGAGGCACTTCTCACGATCACCCTTCATCGCCTTGGCGGTCAGCGCGAGGATCGGCAGATTGCGAAACTCGGGGGCGCTGCGAATCTCGCGCATGGTCTCATAACCATCCATGTCGGGCATCATTATGTCCATCAATACCAGGCTCAGGTCGGGCGTGTTCTCGATCAGGCCGATCGCGGTGCGGCCATTGGTCGCGCTGATCACCTGCATGTCCTGGTTTTCAAGCAGTGAGGTCAAAGCAAAGATATTGCGCGCGTCATCGTCAACCACCAGCACCTTGCGTCCGCGCAGGGATTCATTGGAGCCATGCAGGCGCTGCAGCATTTCCTGTTTGTCGGCCGGCAGGTCGGTCACCACGCGATGCAGGAACAGTGCCGTCTCGTCGAGCAGGCGCTCGGGAGACTGGACGTCCTTGAGTACGATGCTCTTGGCCATCGCCTTGAGCTTCGTGCGTTCGTCGGCGCTCAGGTCCTTACCGGTGAAGACGACCACTGGAATCTCGGCCAGAGCCGGCTCGGCGTGTATCCTTGCCAGTAGCTCAAAGCCCGTCATGTCGGGCAGGCGCAGATCGAGCACCACGCAATCAAAGGACTGCTGACGCATCGCCTGCAGGGCGTCGCCCCCCCGGGCCACTTCGACCATCTCGATATCCGTGTGACCCAGCAGCCCAACGATAGCTTGGCGCTCGATATCGTTGTCTTCAACAATCAGAAGGCGTTTGGTGCGGGGGGCCGCGAACTCCTTGATGTTGTCGAGCGCCGTTTCCATGCTGTCGCTGGTGGCCGACTTGACCAGGTACGCAAACGCACCATGCGCGAGACCATGGGTGCGGTCCTCGTCAGCTACGCTCATGACCTGAACCGGAATGTGCCGTGTGGCCGGGTCCAGTTTCAGCTGGTTGAGTACGGTCCAGCCGAGCATGTCGGGCAGGAAAATATCGAGCGAAATCGCCGTTGGTCCGTATTGGCGGGCGAGTGCAAGTCCCAAGGCGCCTTTTAGCGCCACCAGACCCTTGAAGCCCCGATCACGCGCCAGGCCAAGCACGATGCGCGCGTAGTGCGGGTCATCCTCGATGATGAGCAACACCGGATCGCCGGCAGCAATGGTGTCACGATCGTCCGCAACCTGCATTTCGCGCGCTCCGGATACCGTGCTGAACACGTTCGTCCGGCCAGTGTCGATCATGCGCCGCTCATTTGGAACGCTGGGCAGGTTATTCGGCCCGGCGAAGTGCAACGGCAGATAAAGCGTGAACGTACTTCCCTGCCCATGGATGCTGGATATTCTGATTTCGCCACCCAGCAGCACCGCCAGCTCCCGGCTGATGGCCAGGCCGAGCCCGGTGCCACCGTATTTGCGCGAGGTCCCGGCGTCGGCCTGCTGGAACGCCTCGAAAATCAGCCTCTGCTTGTCCGGCGGAACACCAATGCCGGTGTCCTCGACCGCGAAGGCAAGTACCTGCGGCGCACCCTTGAGGATCGGGTGATCGAGGCTCCAACCCTGGGTCGCCAGACCGACCCGTATCTCGACATGGCCGTGGGTCGTGAACTTGACCGCGTTGGAAAGCAGGTTCTTCAGAATCTGCTGCAGGCGCTTGGAGTCGCTTTCCATGCTGCGCGGCAGGTCGTCCGCGAAAAACACGCGGAACGGCAGGTTTTTGGCTTCGGCCACATGGCGGAAGTTGCGCTCTATGGTTTCGCGCAGGCCGTGGAACGGAATTTCCTCGACCTCCACCGTTACCGTGCCAGACTCGATTTTGGACAGATCCAGAATGTCGTTGATGAGGTGCAGCAGGTCCGAGCCCGAAGAGTTGATGTTGCGCGA
>JANMXI010000370.1:0-5862 GCA_031394735.1 Pseudomonadota bacterium
CAGAAGCCGCAATTTGTCCTTGCGGGGCAGCATATCGATCAGCTGATTTACCGCAGTGGGCATTTTGCCGCTCCCGGCGCGCATAGACGGGAACGAGTGAGGCCACCCAGGGGTTCGCACTTTCCGTCGCCGACTGTTAAAGATTGGTTCAAGCATCAAAGTATGGGGCGGACCAACATTGCGCACTGTCTGTCAGCACACATACGGACCCATTGATCGTCGTCTATGGCGGTCAATCCGTCAGTGCGGTACCGTACAGACGGCATAGGACCGTCGATTTAACCTGAATGACGGTCTCACTGCAGTTCGCGGAAGCAGGCTGTTCCAAATTGCCCATTGGATTGAGGTGAATGCTCGGTGTTGAACCAACAAACCCAAGACGCCGCCAACATACCCGCGGATCTGGCCAAGGATATCGACGCAATCTCGCGCATCGGCGCCGTTCCGGTATTGCTGCGGGTTCTATGCGAATCCACGGGAATGGGCCTCGCCGCCATCGTGCGCCTGGGTGCGGGTGGTGGCGCCATCTGTGCGGTCGAAGACCGCATTCAAACCGGTCTGCGACCCGGCGAACGCTTTGAGCTGACGACGCGGGAATACCTGAGCAAATGGGCTTCGGACGCGTCCGTTCCCCACGATCAAACCGACACCGCCGCCACCGACGATGCGACGTTGGAGCCGCATGGCGACCAATATTTGTGGGTCCCGATCATGCTGGCCGACGGCCGCTACTTCGGCAACCTGTGCGCTGTCGATCCGCGTCCGACCGGCGCTCCCAAGCCGTGGGTCCTGCCGATGTTTCACCTGTTCTCCGGGCTCATCGGTCTGGAACTGGGCAAGGAACTTAGACGCGGCCGTGAAACCGCCGCCCTGCTGGATGAGCGCGCGGCGAACGAACTGCGGGAGGAATTCATCGCCATTCTGGGCCACGACCTGCGCAACCCGCTGCAGGCCATCTCCGTAATCGGTGGATTGCTCGAACGGGGATCAACCGATCCACGTATGGCCACGATGGCCTCCCGCATCCGGACCAGCACACGACGCATGTCGTCACTCATCGATGACACGCTGGATTTCGCGCGAATCAGGCTCGGCGGCGGGCTGGACGTCGAGTTGATTGAGACCGATGAGGTGGAAGCCTCGTTGATCGCCGCGGTTCGGGAACTCCAGGATGGCCACCCCACCCGCCACATTACAACTCACATCGCCGCAAAGTGCCGCATGCGGTGCGATACCGGTCGGCTGCAACAACTCGTTTCCAACCTCTTAAGCAACGCGTTGAACCACGGATTCTCCGACAGCATCATACGTTTCACCGCCGTTTCCGACGAGCACTATCTTGTGCTCGAAGTGTGGAACGACGGCGAACCGATACCACCGGAAAGCATCGAGAACCTGTTTCTGCCGTTCTGGAGAAATCGGTTGGAAAAAAATCGCGCAGGCTTGGGGTTGGGCTTGCACATCTGCAATCAAATCGTGCGCGCGCATCACGGACAATTCACCGTCACCTCGAAGATGAAATCCGGCACCAAGTTCACCGTGCGCATTCCCCTGAGTGTCGATTCGTCGCCTCCGTTTTCCGTCTCGCCTTTTTAGAAATTCTTCCGTCTCCTGATAGGGCGAGAGCTCGCCTGGCGCCTTCTTTGTCGCTGCGAATTTAGGTTCCCTGCATCCCCACATCGATGCGCGCTCTCGCCCCGAGAGCGGCGGCCTTGTCGAACAATCCGCGGTCCCCCTCTTCCCAGGTGACCATCAACGCACAGGCCGCGACCTCGACGGCTGCCATTGGGAAGAGGCTTCCCTCTAGGCAAAAGCCGACGCACAATCAGGGGAATCATGGGGTGCGCTGGCGCCGAGTCTGTGCACATGATCGTCACTGCCGACGAGTTGATGTTCGCCATTGGAGATCCAACGATGCGCGTCATGGACCACACTTCACCTGCCCGCGAGCGAATCCGACCCACCGCAACCCACCCGCACGAGCACGCGCGGTGGGCATCGCGCCTGGTGCGCACGTTGCTGCACCGATTGGGAGATCCGGCGCTGTGTCTGCGACTATGGACCGGCGAGACCATCGGTCCCCCGCCGGACGAATCGGTGGCGACGCTGTCTATCGCCGATCGCGCCGCCCTGCTCCATCTGGTTGCCGATCCGGATATGCAGTTCGGCGAAATGTACATGCAGGGTCGCATCACGGTTTACGAAGGCGATCTGGTCGATGCGCTGGAACAGACCTACCTCCAGCGCACTCCCGGCGCTTCCTCAGTATTGTCCCACGTACTGCGCCGGGGCCGGCGCAACACGCTCAAGGGTTCGCGGCAAAACATCCGCGAGCACTACGACCTTGGCAACGACTTTTACCGGCTGTGGCTTGATCCGACGCTCTCGTACACCTGCGCCTACTTTCCCACCGCGGCCACGACCCTGGAAGAGGCTCAGGTTGCCAAGCTCGACCATGTTTGCCGCAAGTTGCTGCTGCGCGCCGGCGATGAAGTCATCGAAGCAGGATGTGGCTGGGGCGCTCTCGCGTTGCACGCAGCCAAACGCTATGGCGCACGGGTCCGTGCCTTCAATATCTCGCATGAGCAGATCGTGTACGCGCGCGAGCAAGCGCGGCGCGCCGGCCTCGACGCACGCGTCGAGTTCATTGAAGACGACTATCGCAACGCCACCGGTAGCTGCAATGCCTTCATGTCGGTGGGCATGCTTGAACATGTGGGAATCGAGCACTATCCAGAGCTGGGGCGCGTCATTTCCCGGGTGCTGCGCCCCGATGGCTGCGGGCTGATCCACAGCATCGGCCGCAATGCACCGCAGCCCGTCAATCGTTGGATTGAACGCCGGATCTTTCCCGGCACCGCAGTGCCATCGCTGTCGCAAATGATGCAGATCTTCGAACCGGCCGGGCTGTCGGTGCTGGACGTCGAAAATTTGCGCATGCACTACGCGCGAACCCTGGCAGCCTGGCGGGCTGCGTTTCAACAGCAACGCGAGCGGATCGAGGACATGTTCGACGCGGCCTTTGCGCGCATGTGGGAACTGTACCTATGCGGATCGCAGGCGGCTTTCCAGTCCGGCGACATGCAATTGTTCCAGACCGTATTTGCGCCGCCGCGCAGTAGAAGAACGC
The DNA here is from genome assembly GCA_031394735.1 of Pseudomonadota bacterium. Taxonomy (GTDB): domain Bacteria; phylum Pseudomonadota; class Gammaproteobacteria; order Steroidobacterales; family Steroidobacteraceae; genus TMP-86. The sequence goes on from JANMXI010000370.1 coordinate 3,131, forward strand.
CCTGGACTCGCGAGCACCAGTATCTCCAGTGGGCGGGTGCCGGTCCGTGATGCGCTGCGACGTATTGATCGTGGGCGGCGGGCCGGCCGGCTCGACCTGTGCACGACAACTGGTCCGCGCCGGCTTGGATGTCGTGGTCCTCGACCGCAGCGACTTTCCGCGCGACAAAATCTGCGCCGGCTGGATCACTCCGCAGATCGTCACATCGCTCCAGTTGGATCTGACCGACTACGGCCGCCACTGGTGTCTGCAGCCGCTCGACGGCTTCACCTGTGGACTGATGAAGGGCGAATCGGTGAGCGTTCGCTATCCGCAACCGGTCAGCTACGCGATTCGACGCTGCGAGTTCGACCACTTCCTGCTGCAACGTTGCGGTGCGCAGCTGCGGCTGAACGAGGCGTTGGACAGTGCCGAACGCAATGCGGATGGCTGGCTGGTCAACAAGACCATTCAGGCACGTCTGTTGATCGGCGCCGGCGGCCATTTCTGCCCCGTGGCGCGACTCCTGGGTGCAACCATCGGGTCCCGGGAGCCGGCGATCTATGCGCAGGAAGTGGAATTCAAGATGACTGCAGAGCAGGCCGCAACCTGCAGCGTCGACCCGCGTCAGGCGGAATTGTATTTTTGTGATGATCTGAGCGGCTACGCCTGGTGTGTGCGCAAAGGCGATTATCTCAACGTGGGACTCGGGCGTGAGGATAACAATGGGTTGGGTACGCTGCTGCGGCAATTTTGGTCGAGCCTCGCGCAGCGGCACACGCTGCCGCAGGATCTTCCGCTGCGGTTCAAGGGTCACGCGTACCTGTTGTACAACCAATCGCATCGCGACATCGTCATGGATCAGTGCCTGTTGGTGGGCGACGCCGCGGGTCTTGCCAGCCCTCACAGTGGGGAGGGCATTCGTCCTGCGGTGGAATCCGCGTTGCTGGCGGCCCAGGTCATCGGTGATGCGCAGGGCGACTATTCAACTTCATCGTTGCAGCGGTACGAAGGCCAATTGCGCGAACGATTTGGCGCCAGGCCGCGCGCCCACGCGGCCTCTGCAGGGTGGCTGGCACCGGTGCGTCAATCAATCGGTCGACAGGCGTTGCGCCATGAGTGGTTTGCAAGACACGTGCTGCTGGATCGCTTCTTTCTTCACCGCAAAACGCCGGCGCTCAGCGCGGTCCATCCTGGAGTGATTCACGACGCGTTTGGCAGCCACCGCTACGGGTGATCCCCCTCCGCCGGGAATCGCCGCGAATCGTCAGCGATTGCGAAGCGCGTCTGCAACCCGAGCCATCGCGGGCTCGATCAAAAGGCGCAAATCCTCTGCGATGCCCGCTTCATTCAAAGCTTGGCGCATGCACCACATCCATTCGTCGCGTGGCGATGGCCACTGGCGTGACCTTTGCATTGGGCGGCGATTTCACCGCGGACGAGCGCATGGCCGCGTTCCTCATCACCCTGTCGCGCCGTTACGCATTGCGTGGATTCTCGGCCACTCGACTGCGGCTCGCCATGTCGCGAACCGATATCGGCAACTACCTGCGGCTGGCGCCGGAAACGGTGAGCCGCGTGCTGCGCAGGCTGCAGGACATGAAGGTGTTGCGGATTGACCGCCGCGAGGTGGAATTGCTCAACCACGACTACCTTCACGCCCTCGGACGACCCATTCTGCGCGAATAGCCACGCCAAAGCGGATTCGCCGCACCGCAACCGCCCAATTGCACTCGACTTGATCTAAATCAAGGTGAGTTGGGTACTTGTGGCGCAGCATCGCACCCTCAGATCAGGAGATGTGTGCCATGAACGTTACTCGTCGACTTTGGTCCGCCCTGGCGCTTCTGCTGGCCATATCGTTCGGAATCCTGCTCTGGGTGGGTGGAGAGATACACCGGCAATCGCCGCCGATGCCCGAACGGGTGGTGGCCGCTGACGGATCGGTCTTGTACAAGCGCGAGGATATCGAAACCGGCCGCCAGGTGTGGCAATCCATCGGCGGTCAGCAATTGGGTTCCATTTGGGGTCATGGCGCGTATGTGGCACCAGATTGGAGCGCCGACTGGCTTCATCGCGAAGCTCTCGCTGTGCTGGATGTGCGGGCCAACCGCGAGTTCCATGCAAGCACGTTCACCGCTCTGGATGACCGCACGCAAGCCGGTTACCGAGAAGAGGGGACGCCGGACGCTGCCCAGAGTTGAGGACGTGACTGCGCCGAAACCTGCTGCGGAAGTCTTCGCGACGTCCACGTGGCTGCGAGATGTGGCCGCAGCAGCTCCGCACAGGCTTCTGTTCTTCGCCGGCGCAACCAACGTCATGGCCGCCATGACCTGGTGGACGCTGTGGCTCAGCGACACGCGCTGGCATTGGTTGAATCTGCCGCCACCACCGATTCCGGCCGGTTGGTTGCATGCCGTGGTGATGCAGTATCAAGTTCTGCCGCCTTTCATGTTCGGGTTTTTGCTCACGGTATTTCCGCGCTGGATGAACCTCCCGCCGCTGCTACGCGAGCACTATGTTCCGGTCGCCGCATTCCTGTTTGCGGGCCAGGCACTGACATTGATCGGTGCATGGTACGGCGCCACGCTGCTTCAGGCCGGAGTGACTTCCACGCTTTTAGGCTGGGGCCTTGGGCTATTCCATCTCGGCAGATTGCTGATGGCTGAATCGGGACGCACTTGGCATGCGCTGAGTTGCTTCACTGCGTTATGCATCGGCATGCTCGGCCTCGCGTTGTTTCTGGGGTTCCT
>JANMXI010000371.1:0-10212 GCA_031394735.1 Pseudomonadota bacterium
GACTCCTTCCGCAGCGATACGCAGCAGTTGCTCGCCGGCGGCAAGATGCGTCTGGCGGCTCTCGATGCCTTCAATCTCATGCCCTTCACCGAGCACGTGGAGACCGTCGCGCGATTCGAACGCGTCTGAGAAGTGCGTATCGAAATCAGGCTCGGCGGATGCGGTCACCGCCTACAGAAAGCCCGCTCCCTGCCGACTGTAGATAAGGAATGGGCGTGTGGAAATCCATCCAGCCCACGGACCTTGTGATCTGCGTTTCAAGGGGGTGCTTGCCTTGCTGTCCCTGGGACTGATTGCCGTGAGCGTGTTCGCATTCGCCGGATGGTCCCTGCACCGATGGCGGCGGACGGCTTCGCCGGCGATTCCCGCGGCTTCGCGCAAAGTCTCGCCCGCAAAGCCTACAGACGCGACGCCGCCGACTGCGGCGGCGCTGCTCGATCCACTGCTGCTGCAAAGGATGAATGCTCAGCTTGCCGAGCGATTGTGGCGACTCGCCTATGGCGCGCCCTCGCAGAGTCAACCGCTGGAGCCGGTCCACGCGCAGGTGCGTGTCGCGATCGTCGCCAAGTTGCAGCCCGAAACGATGAATCCCGATTATTTCCCGCGCCGGCCGACGCTGATGCAGCAGTTGCTGCGCGCGGTCGACGACCCGGATGCAGAAGCCGACAAACTGTCACGCATGATCGCTCACGACCCGGTGATCAGCGCGGACGTTCTGCGAATTGCCAACTCGAGTTTGTACCGGACATCACCGGAACCCATTGAATCCATCCAACGCGCCATCGTCATGTGCGGCGTCGAGAGCTTGCGCGGCATCCTGGCCACCGCGATGGTGCGCCCGGTGTTTCGCGCCACCCGCACGAATTTCCCACGCCTGCCGCGTCTGTTGTGGGATCGCACCGAACGCGCCGCGCGGGCCGCCGAACTGTATGCGATGACCAGCGCGCCGCAAGACCGATTTGAAGCCCAACTGGCGGTGTTGCTGAGCGCACTCGGACCGCTGGTCGTCTACAGCGCGGCATTGGATGTCTATTCGGGTCGCCCGCGGCTGACGCCGAGTCCGGCTCTGCTGGTCGAACTCACCCTGACCCTGGGCGCGGACATGTCGCGGCGCATTGCGCAGGAATGGGGTTCCTCGCCCCGGCTCATCGAGGCGATGGAGCGTTCCGCGGGCGGATCTCTGTCGACGGCGCTGTCGGTCGGGGAGTTACTCGGCACCGCAATGGTGCTGGAAGCGCATGCCGCGCTGACCGCTGCTGAACGCGTCGCCGCCGCGGAAAGCGCGGGATTGACGGAAGAGTCGGTCGCGGGGATTTGGGAGCTGCTGGGCGTGAAATGAACTGTAGGCCATAGCCGAGCTGCCACCTCCGCACCTGTTTTAACGTTTTCGCCGAAGATCGCCACCGAATCTGCCGAATAAGTGGCATATTGTGGCCATGTCTAAGATCCCTGGGGAATCGACCCGCATTCGCCTGACTGGCCTCGCTCCGCTCAAGACAACCATCATCTTCAGTCTGCTACTGCTGGCCGGTTGTGCGAGCGAGCCGCCGACGGCCGATACACCAACGATGAGCCCCGAGAAGGCACAGGCGCTCATCACGCGCTTGTTGCCGACCTACGTGACCGATCGGAGCGGATGGAGCGCGGACATCTACGCGGGCTTTGCCACACAGACCCTCGATCCCAACCGCGACAGCATCTGCGCGGTGATCGCGGTCACCGAGCAGGAGTCCGGTTTTCGCGTCAATCCGGTGGTTCCCGGCCTGCCGGACATCGCGTGGCGGGAGATAGATCGACGTGCGTCAGCCTCCGGCGTGCCGCTGATGTTGGTGCATGGCGCGCTTCGATTGCCATCAACCTCCGGACCCAGTTTTGGAGCGCGTATCGACAAGGTGAAGACCGAAAAGGACTTGAGCGATATTTTTGAGGACATGATCGCGGCCGTGCCAATGGGGCGACGTCTGTTCGCCGATCGCAATCCGATCCGAACGCGCGGCCCGATGCAGGTGAACGTCGCGTTCGCCAAAGAGTTTGCAGCGACGCACCCCTATCCTTATCCCCTCGCCGAGTCGTTGCCGGACGATTTGTTTTCGCGCCGTGGCAGTGTGTATTTCGGCATCGCCCATCTGTTTGCCTACACGCCGCACTATCCCGACTATATATATCGATTCGCCGACTACAATGCGGGCCAGTTCGCGAGCCGCAACGCTGCCTTTCAACATGCATTGCAGCAAGCATCTGGCGTGCCGCTGATCTACGATGGCGCATTGTTGCCACACGATGACAAAGCGCCCGGCGCTGGCAGCACCGAGCGCGCCGCGCGGCTGATGGGGTCGCGCCTGCGATTGAGCGAGGCGGACATTCATGAAGCGCTCGATCAGGCCGGCACACGGGAGTTCGAGACCACGCGACTGTACCAGGGCGTTTTCGAGCTCGCTGATCGAGGCGCTCGTCGCACATTGGCGCGAGCCATGGTTCCGCGCATCACCCTGCACGGCGCTAAACTGCATCGGACCACCCTGACGACCGATTGGTACGCGAATCGGGTGGATTCCCGCTTTAAACAATGTCTGAGTCGCTGATGGCTGAACGCCGATACTAGTGAAGTCCGACGGCGGGCAATGCGTCCGCGTTTCTCTTTCCGGGAGCAGACGACTAGACTTCGATCCTGATTTTCCACGAGGTGCCCTGATGAACCTTTCACTGTATGCCGCCACCATTCCCTCCTACATCCAGGTCGTGGGCGCCGTCGCTGGCCTGCTTTCCAAGGCGGAAGCGTTTTGCCAGGAGAAGGGGATTGCCCCGGAGGAGATCATCCAGGCACATCTGGCGCCGGACATGCTGCCCTTTACGTATCAGGTGAAATCCACCGCCGTGCATTCGATGGGCGCCATCGAGGGAGTCCGCAAAGGCTCGTTTTCTCCTGATATGACAACACCGCCAGCCGATTTTGCGGGTCTCAAAGCGTTGCTGGATCGCACGCAGGCGAGCCTCCAGGCGCTCGATCCGGCGGAAATTGACGCCTTCGTCGGACGCGACGCGCGTTTCACTTTTGGGGAACGGAATATCGACTTCACCGCCGAAAATTTTCTGCTGTCCTTCTCACAGCCGAATTTCTATTTTCACGCCACCACGGCCTACGACATCCTGCGCTGGAAGGGCGTTGCCTTAAGCAAGCGCGATTTCATCGGTCGACTGCGCATGAAGCAATGAAGATTCTCTCCAAGCTGTTTCACCCCGAAACGCCGCCGCCGGCGCCAGCCCCGCTGACGCTGGACGAGCGCATCGCGGTGCTGAACGCGGCGCCGGCAGCGGCAATTCTCGAGATCGCTCAAGGGGAGAGCGAGGAAGCCTTGCGCGCAGCCGCGGTCCACAGACTGCCGGACGGGGAACCCTTGCGCCGCATGGCGGGATTTGCCGGTGCCGCGGGCAGCGAGGCCGGTGCATTTCCCACTGCGATCAAACGCGCCGCGCAAGCCCGCCTCGCGCAGCTCATTGATGCAGGATCGTCGGATATCGCAGACGGCACGCACGTCAGCGACCCGGCGCTGTTAAGCGTGATTGCACTATGCAAGGACACCGCACGCCTGCCGCAGGCGCTTGCTGGTATCCAGGATATGCACCAGCTCGCGCATCTCGTGGCGGAGAGTTCCTCCAGCCGCGTACGACAGATGGTGGCGGAGATGATTCAAGACCCGGCGCAAATCCGTGAGTTGATCAAACAGATTCGCACCAAGGACAAGGTTGTTTACAAGATCCTAAAGCACAAGATTGATGCGCTGAATGCCGACGAGCGCAAGGCGGTCGAGGTGAAGGAAGAAACCGCCGCGCTGTGCGCCTCACTCGAGCGACACAGCAACCGCGGCCACGATGTGCACTACGCCTCCACGCTGGAGCATCTGCAATCGCGATGGCGCTCGCTCGAGTCCCCACCTGACGAGGAGACCGGACACCGCATTGCGCAGGCGGTCGAGCATTGTAAAGCGGTGATCGCCGCGCATGAAAAGCTTGTGCTGCAACAGGCGGCCCAGGCAGCCGCGCAGCGGGCGACGGATGAAGCGCGCGAACGCGAACGACAAAGCGCGCAGGAAGCGGCCGACACGCAGGCCGCTGCCGAGGCTCTGCGTCTGCAGGAGGCAGCCGCGGAGCGTGAGGCAGAAGAAAAAATCCTGGCGGACGCGCGGGCGGCGCAGGAACAAGTGTTTCGTCAGATCGGCGGTCTGGTGCGCAAAGCGCATGGCGCGTTGAGCGATGGCCAGAGTCAGGCTGCGGCAGGGTTGCGGCGCGCCATCGAGGAGAAACTGACGGCTGCGCCGCCCGTGCCCACTCATCTGCTGCGTGGCGTTCAGCAACTCGACGGCAAATTGAACGAGCTCAAACAGTGGAAGGATTTCGCAGTCGGGCCGAAGCGCGCCGAACTCATTCAGCAGATGGAAGCGCTGGTCGGCGCCCAAGACGAACCTCAGGCGCTCGCCGAGCGCATCAAGGCTCTGCAGCAGGATTGGAAGACGATCAGCAAGGGTATCGTCAGTGATCCGCCGAAAGATTGGGAGCGGTTTCACCAGGCTGCGCAGGCCGCGTTCCAGCCTTGTCGCGAGTACTTCGACGCCCAGGCAAAAATCCGACAGGACAACCTGCAGGCGCGCAAGGCGCTGGTAGAGCGGGTGACGGCCTTCGAGGCCGCGCAGAACGAGGGAGATCCGGATTGGCGTTTACTGGCGCGCGTGCTGCGTGAAGCACCGCAGGAATGGCGCCGCCATTCCTCAGTCGAGCGCGATGCCGGACGCACCGTGCAGGTGGACTTCAATGCGGCCATGGAGCGTCTGCAGACCAAGCTTGCGGGCTGGCATGCCCAGAACGTCGCTGCGAAGCAATCCTTGATCACGCGTGCGCGTCATCTGCTCACTCTGGAGGATGGTCGCGAGGCGATCGAGACCGTCAAGCGCTTGCAGATTCAATGGAAGGAGACGGGCAGCGCGCCGCGCGAGCAGGAGCAATCGCTGTGGAGCGAGTTTCGCGAAGTGTGCGATTCGATATTTCAGAAGCGCCAGCAGGCATTTGCGGATCACACGGCAGGACTCGAAGCCGCCAAGGCGGGCGCTGTTGCGCTGTGCGCCGAGGTCGAAACCTATGCGGGTTCGTCGCCGATCAATCCAGTCGAGGCGCGGGCGAAAATTTCGGAGTGGCGCGCCGGGTTGGTCGCCTTGGGGGAATTGCCCCGGGCCGACGCGCGCAACTTGCGCGATCGGTTCGATCGCGCAGTGGGACTGTGCGAGACGGCAATGGCGCAGTTGCGCGAGCGCGATGCGCAGCAATCTCTGGCGCAGCTGTTTGAGGCCTGCCGGCATGTGCACGCCTACGGCTTGGCTGTAGCGCGCGGTGCTGAGGCTAAAGATCGCGCGGCCTTGAAGCAGGCTGCGGAGAGCTTCATCGCCGGCGTCCCACAATGGCCGAAGGGTGCGCTGCCGGTGATCAAGGAAAGCCTGACGAAGGCGGACACCTGCTCCGACGCCGCCGTCGAATCGAATGCGAAGACGCTGCGGCTGTTGTGCATTCGAGCCGAGATTCATGCGGAGATTGCGACGCCGCCCGAGGATGAGTCCTTACGCCGCGAATACCAGGTGCAACGGTTGATGCGCGGCATGGGGCAGGGGGTGAGTGCGCAGGAAGGAGATTGGGATGCGATGGCGCTCGAATGGGTCCGGACGGGACCTGTGTCGCCGGCGCTCTACGACACCTTGATACAACGCTTCATGCGCAGCCGGCCGGCGAAGCGATCGAGTCGTGCAGCACCGTAAATTCGGCTCCACCCAGGATCCCGTGTCCGTCATCGGTCAGGGGTCTTGGGAGTTGGAGGCGGCGCGCGAAGCCGATGCCATCGCGGCGCTGCGCCGCGGCTTGGGATTGGGCCTCACGCATATCGACACCGCGGAAATGTACGGCAATGGCGCATCCGAAAAAGTGGTCGGTAAAGCGATCCACGGTCGTCGCGCTGAAGTGTTTTTGGTCTCCAAGCTGCTGCCGTCCAACGCGTCCCGACGCGGCACTCTGCAAGCCTGCGAAAAGACGCTGCAGAATCTGGATACCGATCATCTGGACTGCTATCTGCTGCATTGGCGCGGACGGGTTCCGTTGTCTGAAACCGTGGATGCGTTCCTGACATTGCAACGCGAGGGAAAGATCCGCAGCTGGGGTGTCAGCAATTTCAACGTCGACGATCTGCAAGAGCTAACGAGCCTCGCCGCGCAGCCGGCCTGCAATCAGGTTCTATATCACTTGGGGGAACGCGCGATCGAACACGCCGTCATCCCCTGGTGCGCCGCACACGAAGTCGCGGTGGTCGCGTACACGCCGTTTGGGCAATCGACAAGGTTTTACGATTCGGCCACCCCTGGCGGGCGCGTGCTGCGCGCGATCGCGGACCGCCATGGCGCGACCGCGCGGCAGACGGCGTTGGCCTTTCTGTTACGACATCCCAACGTGTTCGTGATCCCCAAAGCTGCGCGCATCGAGCATGTGCAGGACAATGCCGCGGCCGGCGATCTGCAGCTCGACGCTGCGGATATCGCCGCCATCGATGCGGCGTTCAAGCGTGGCGCGCCGAAGAGACACTTGCCGATGATCTAGGCGAGCCCGCGCTCAACCGCTCAAGGGTTGACCGTCGCGGCCCATGCACGCAATTCCACCGGGAGTTGCTGATCGGCCTCCGGCGTAGCAGCGCGCAGCGCTCGCAACGCCTGCGCGGCCTGCGCCAGCTTGCCTTGCTGGTGCAATTGGCGGATATGCGCGATCGCCGCGGCGGCATCCACAGGCGCCGCGACACCGGCGGCACCGCGCGCCGAGTCCTGATCCGCCAGGTTGCCGATTGCATTGGCCGACACCCTGCTCTCGGACTGTTTGAACAGCTCCGCTTTGTCTGCGACTACCGGCAGCGGTGCCACAGCTTCTTGCGCGGCCCGTGCGGCTGGCGCGGCGGCATATTCACGCAGTTCGCTGCTGCGCTTCTTCGCAGCGGCCAACGTGGCGGGTGGCGACGCGCTATCAACCGCAGGCGCTGCTTCGTCGCGCCTTGCTGGCGCTTGTGCAATCACCGGTGCCGATGCCGGCGGCGACGTTGACGGCGGAGCGCTCACCGACATCGTCGACACGACGGGGAGCTCGGGCCGTGTGAGCAGAACGCCCAGCGCTACGACGCAAATGCTGGCGGCGGCGGCCAATGGAATCCGCCAGCGACGCGCGTCGCGAACAGCAGCGTCAGGATTCCCGGCATCGCGGGGTCCGCTGCCCACGGCACGATGGGCTGCAGCAAGAATGGTGGAATCCAGCGGCGGTGGCGGCAGCTCGTCGGACGTTTCGTGCCAGGCAGCGGCGAGATGAGGATCGTGCTCGGGCTTGTCAGGTGGCATGCTCATAGGATGTCCTCACGCAGCGCCACGAGCTCGCCACGCAGTTTGCCCACCGCATAGCGCAGGCGGCTTTTCACGGTTTCCTGGCCAACTCCGGTGAGTGTCGCGATTTCTGCAAGCGATAAGCCTGCTTCATGCTGCAACAAAAAGGCATCGCGCTGTGCCGCCGGCAGGGTGGCCAGCGCGGCATGCAGGTGCTCGCGCAATTGCGCAGTCTCGAGCCCGGCACGCGGGTCGTCACCGGGTGCTTGCAACGTCTCGACAATACTGCCGCCGTCTTCACCCTCCTCGTCCAACGAGGTGAAGTGTGCGCCGCCTTTCGCGCGCCAATGATCGATGAGTCGATTGCGCGCCAGCGTGTACAGCCAGGTGCTGAATTTTGCGGTAGGCGCATAGCGCGCGCGGGCACGGATCGCGTTCATCCAGACATCCTGAAACAATTCGTCGGCGATGCTGCGATTGCCGCAATGGCGAAGCAGGTAACGGTACACACCGCCTTTGTGTCGCGCGTAAAGCGTGTCGAACGCATCGGCCTGCCCGGCCGCGTATGACAGCATCAACTCTTCATCGCTGGAGGGCGCGGACATGTCGCAGGCACTGTACAAGTGTCCCTGCGTTGATTCAAATCCGTGTCCCGCCTGCGCGGGACACGGATGCGACGCGGAACCGGAATCGGTCACACGCTTACGGGTCGGAAACGAAGCGCAACGCGGCGGGAAATGGATCGGGCCGCGGATCGCGCGCGACATACGGGCGCGGCAGGATATGCATCGCGACCAGATTCTCGCGTCGGTCATATTGAATCGACACGACCTCCACCGGCGAGAGGCTGGAGCGCTCGAACGCCACGGTCACGGCCTGCGACTCCTCATTACGTCCATGTCCCGTACCCAATTTGCCGAGCACCTTTTTGTCGGCTTCGTAGGAGTCTTCAGTCCTTGCCGGCGGTGATGGCCGAGCTGCATTTCCGGTCGCCGCTTCTTGCCGAGCGGAAGGGCGCGCCGCATCGGATTCTGCCGGCGCTTCGGCCGCCGCGGACCCTCGCGAATCAAAGCGCTGCCAGTTGCGGCCGAACAATGCGCGCGATTTCTCCTGATACACGGCGACGCCGACCACGCCGACGTTTTGCGGTCGCCCGGTGCGTGCCGCATACGAATCGTCCAGGTCGGTAAAATAGAACGCAGCGGTTCGCTCCATGCTCTTGCGCCAGCCGGCAATTTCGACCGAGCCCCAGGGATCCAGCACATAGCCGGATTGAGACGGCGCCGCGGTGTCGCCGGAGACGACATTCACGCCATCGATACTGGTGACGGCCAGTATCCGTCCTCCGGTGCAGTTACGAATTCGAACGGCGTACTCATGGCCCGGCGCGCCGACGATATAGTGACGACCGTTCTTGGTGTATACCGGCAGCGCCAGACCATCGGCCCGGTCGAACACGTCCACCTGGACGAGCTGCGCTTTCACATAGGGCGTTTCAACGGAATTCGCCTGCGCGCAGCCGGCAGCCAGGCCGCCGATGAGAAACGTCAACGCCGCGGCGCGGCGCCGGATTGCTTGTCGAATGGTCATAAAGGGTGCTCCGTCATCTGACACTGTGGGTTGTCCGCGCATAACAACGGCATCGAATCAAGAACGGGGTTACGCAGGATGGTTCACGCAATGGAGTGTTAAATGAATCGCACTTGAATGCCCTGCTGCGGTGCCACATAGTGGTCGCATGCCTGTGGATAAGGGAATTTCTGGATTTGACGGCGCGGACCCGCAGGTACTTCTGACCATTTATCACCGTGTCGAAAAACTATACGACGAGGTGACTCACACCTTGGACGCATTTCGACACAGTCCCTCGGCGCCCGGCAGCGCTGCCGCGACGCGCCTTCTGCAAATACTTTTGCATAAGGTCAGTATCGAATTGAATGAGTGTTTTCGACGCCAGGCTGCGGGCGTGCTGAGCCAGACCGAAACGCTGCACTGGATGCCGGTTGTAGCCGCGTTGCGCGCCAATTTGCGCCGCGCATCCACCTCGGTGTCGGCCACACCTGAGGAGAAGCTCCGTGAAGCCGTGCATCGTTTGCGTGCATCGATGGACGGTTTGGATCGGTCTGGAGTGCCCGACTGAGGTTCACGGCACACGCCGCGGGATGCTAAAATTCAGCGTGAAGCGATAGTGCAATTTTTAAGGTGAGTGATGGCTACGGGCTGGGCGAAAGAAGGCGCCGTTCAAGAACAGATCGACGCGACGGTGAAGGATGCAGTCAATCGCGCGCGCAGCCAGCTGCCGCAAGGTCCGGGTTTGAGTCATTGCGCCGAGTGTGGCGCGGAGATTCCGCAGGCGCGCCGCGAAGCAGTGCCGAGCGTGCGTCTGTGCATCTCCTGTCAGGATACGTTCGATCGCGATGCTGCGCGTTTCAGCAGCTACAACCGCCGCGGCAGCAAAGACAGCCAATTGCGCTAACGCGTCGATTCGTCGCCGCGTCGCCCCTTGCCATTTTTACGTTTGCGCGACGTTTCAACCTGCGCGTTTTAGAGGAATCAATGCCGCATCCAGGCCGATTTGTCGGGTATTTCATCATCATCATCGCCGCGTCGCTCGCCGCGATCTACAAAGCATTGGCGGGAGATTTCGCAGCCGGACATTAGACATATGGTGTACCGGCGAACAACTTGAACTGCGCTGCCGTGCAGAGTAGCGTTCAGACAGGCCGTCGCCGTGGAAGGGGAGTTGAACCGTGAGTGAGTTGACCTGTGAAGTCGTCAAAGGCGTCGCCACCCTGTCAATCCGGCGGCCGCAGGTGCGCAATGC